>CAZPED010000191.1:0-6701 GCA_964585335.1 uncultured Planctomycetaceae bacterium
GAGATGGATGTGGTCCTCGTGATACCAGTCCGATCCCGGCCCCAGCACGGTCGCAAAGCGCGCACAGACCGAATGCAGCACGGCCTCGCGCAGTTCACGCGCCACGGTGCGGTCGGTGAAGTAGATCGATTTGCCGTTGGTCAGCTTGACCGCGCGAACGTCGAGCGCATTGGCGCGGCCGTGCTCGGAAAGCCGTGCGCCGGCAACGCGGTTGCGGCCACGACATTCAAATGAATCGAAATTGTCGAGATCGCTGACCTGGCTGCCGAGCCTTGCCGCGATCGGAGCCATGTCGCTCCGGATCCAGTTGGCAATGGCGGTCGCCATCCTGCAGCAATACCAGTCCAAGGTGCGGCAATGGGGCGATGAGAACCGCGAGGCCGTGGCCACGCATGCCCACGAGTGGCGCCGCAAGCAGACGAACCAGTCGGTTGCCGCCAGCGACTTGCCCTTTCAGAAGAAGCGGTCCACGGAAAAGCAGGCTCAGCTGCTCGGCGAGGCCGGCGGCTGGAAGGCCCAGCTCAAGACCTTTGAGCGCGACTACCACAACGCGCTCGACGGGGTGCTCGACGACCAGCAGCGCGGCATGACGGCCATGCCCCGCCCCCGCACCTCGATCGACGCGGTCGATGTGGTGATGACTTATGTTATTCTGGCCGTAGGGCTGCTGTTGCTGCTGGGGCTGTTTACCCGGGCGGCCAGTCTGCTGGGGGCGGCTTTTTTGTTCTCGGTGGTGATGATGCAGCCTTTTTGGGTCAGCGAGACTGCACCAACCTTCAATCAATACGTAGAAATGTTCGCCCTGCTGACGCTGGCCACCACCCAGGTGGGCCGCTGGGCCGGGCTCGACTATTTCGTCTCCAACTGGATCATGGGTTCCAACCGTTCCTCGAAGGGTACGTCCGATGTATCTGCGTCCTGAAGAAAAAGCCGTCGGCCAAGCGAACTTCGAAAACGCCATCGGCGTCACCCGGCGCGATTTCCTCAAAACGGGCATCGCCGCCGGGGCCGTCTCGGGCGCCGGCCTGGGGGCCATGTATTTCGGCTATCAGAACGCCGTGGGCAATCCGCTCCGCGTCGGCTTCATCGGCACGGGCGACGAAGGCAACGTGCTGCTGGGATCGGTCACACCCAGCTTCATCCAGGTCGTGGCGATTGCCGACATTCGGCCCTACAACATCCACCGCGCGTTCCACGGCGACCATTCCAGCGAAAACGCTCTGCGCGTCCGCTGCGGCCTGATGACCAAGTATGGCTGGAAGAGCGAGGACGAGGCCCGTAAGCACGTCAAGGTTTATGATCAGGACTACCACGACCTGCTCAAGGACCCCGAGGTCGAGGCCGTGGTCATTGCCTTGCCGCTGCACTTGCACGCCCCCGTGGCTATCGAGGCCATGAAGGCCGGCAAGCACGTGCTGACCGAAAAGCTGATGGGCCACAGCGTGCATGAGTGCAAGGAGATGGCTCGCTTCTCGCAGCAGACCAACCGCATTCTGGCCACCGGACACCAGCGCCACTACAGCATTCTGTACGATAACGCCGTCGACACGATCCGCCGCGGACTGATCGGCGAGATTCACAGCATCCGCGCCCAGTGGCACCGCGACAACCTGCCGGGGCGCGACAGCTGGTCGATGCCGCTGCCCGACGACAAGATGGGACAGCGCGTGGCCCGGCTGAAAAAGGATCTGGAAACGGCCAAGGGGCTGGCGATCGACGACATCAACAAGGAGATCACCAAGCTGGCCAGCTTCCGCCGCGAAATCGAGGCGGCCAAGGCCAACACGATCGAGCAGCTCAGCCACGACCTGGACCAGCTGGCCCTGCAATATCTCGATTCGACCGTCAAGGCCGAGAACTACGGCTACCAGGAAGTCACGCTGGCCGACGGCCGCAAACGCTCGGCCCTCGAAGAACTGATTCGCTGGCGGTTGTGGAACCGCACCGGCGGCGGCCTGATGGCCGAGCTGGGCAGCCACCAGATGGACGCGGCCGGCATCTTCATCAGCGGCCTGCGCAAGGACGGCGAAAAGGCCCTGCCGCTGACGGTTTCGGCCGTGGGCGTGCGGTCGTTGTTCCCGCTCGACCGCGATTGCGAGGACCACGTCTACTGCGTCTACGAATTCCCCGGCCCCGACTACGAGAGCGATCCGAACAAGAAGATCGGCGTCACCTACTCGTCGATCAACGGCAACGGCTTTGGCGGCTACGGCGAAACGGTGATGGGCACCAAGGGCACGCTCGTGCTCGAACGCGAGCAGGAAGTAATGCTCTTCAGCAACAGCGCGCCGGCCACGACCAGCGTCTCGGTCGGCAAGGGTAAAAACGGCGGGCCGACGCTCGACACCACGCAGTCGGGTGGCGGCGAGGCGGCGGCCGTCGGCAAAAAGGCCCTCGAAGGCCCGATCAGCCGCGGCTACACCGAGGAGCTCGAACACTGGGCCTGGTGCATTCGCAACCCCGATCCGGCCAACCAGCCCCGCTGCAAGCCCAAGGTGGCCATGGGCGACGCCGTGATCGCGCTGACCACGAACATCGCCATCCGCGAAAACCGCCGCATCGAGTTCAAGAAAGAGTGGTTCGATATCGACAGCGACGAAACGCCCGAAGGCGTGAAGCCCGATTTGAACCGCTACAACGCTTGATCGACGCGCGCGGCGTGCTCTATCATCAGCCGGCGGTGCAGCGCTGCCGCCGGCAGCGGCAGCGCCGCCACTCCAGTTCATCGCAGACCGTGGGAGCCGATCGCGTGGAAAAATGGCCATTGGGCGTGTTTGCCAGTATTGATGCGGGCCTGGGCGTCAAGCTCGAAGTGGCCCACGAGTTGGGCGTGCCGACCATCCAGTTGCACGCACCGCACAAATCGACCCGCACGGCCGAAAACGCGCGGCGGTTTCTCGATCGCCTGGGCGAGCTGAATCTGCGGATCACGGCTGTCTTCGGCGGCTTCGACGGCGAAAGCTACGCCGACATTCCCACGGTCACCCGCACCGTGGGGCTGGTGCCGCCGGCCACGCGCAGCGCGCGGGTCACCGAGATGAAAGAGATCGCCGATTTCGCCCGCCGTTTGGGCGTGAACGTCGTGGCGCTGCACCTGGGCTTTGTGCCGCACGACAAGGCCGACCCACTGTATGGCGAGGTGATGCACGTCACGCGCGATCTGTGCGATCACTGCCGCACGCAGAGCCAGGCCCTGCACCTGGAGACCGGCCAGGAATCGGCCGACGCGCTGTTGCAGTTCATCGGCGACGTCGAGCGCGACAACCTCTATATCAATTTCGACCCGGCCAACATGATTCTCTACGGCTCGGGCGAACCGATCGATGCGCTCGAAAAGGTCGGCAAGTATGTCCGCAGCGTACACTGCAAGGACGCCAAGTGGGCGGCCCATCCAGGTCAGGAATGGGGTCAGGAGGTGCCGCTCGGCGAGGGGGACGTTGGCATGGAGCGCTACTTGCGCACGCTCGATAAGCTGGGCTATCACGGCCCGCTGACCATCGAACGCGAGATTCCGCAGGAGCCCGAACGGCAAAAGGCCGAGATCGGCAAAGCGCTGCAGATTCTCCGCGATCTCAAGGCCAAGATCGGCTAACCGCCGTCGGTGGTAACGGCAGCCAGCCGAGTGCGCTGGGGCGCGCCATTCTGTTTTGCACTGGCCCGTGCTAGACTGCGCAGTATCCCATCTCGTCCGGGAGCGCTACTGATGAAGTCTTGCGCCGCAGCAGTTCTGCTCGTCGTTGGCAGTGTGTGTTGGGCTTGGGCCGGCGATGCCGGCCGTCCCGCGCCGGCCGATCCCTTCGCGGGTCGCGGCTACCAGCTTCTGCACACCAAGGCCTACTTGCCCCCCGACTTCGACCAGCAAACTTTCGATGAACTCTGGCAATGCTGGGAAGAGCCCGCGCGCTCCGAGGCCGTCCAGGCTACGCCCGAGCAGCGCCGCCGCATGGCTTTTTCCCGCTATGGACTGACCACCGCGCCGGGCGACCGCTCAGGCAAGCCGCAGCAATACGTGGTCGACGCTGCCGGCAACTGGACCATGACCTGCATGGCCTGCCACCAGGGCAAAGTGGCTGGTCAGGTGATCGCCGGGCTGCCCAACTCGCATTTCGCATTGCAAACGCTGGCCGAGGACGTGCGAAAAACGAAACTGCGGCTCAAAAAGCCGCTCGTCCGCATGGACTTCGCCTCGGCCGTGTTTCCCTTGGGCGAAAGCAACGGCTCGACCAACGCGGTGATGTTTGGCATGGCATTGATGAGTAGCCGCGACGCCAAGCTGAACGTCGTGCCGCGCGTGCCGGCCGGCATGACCCATCACGACCACGACGCGCCCGCCTGGTGGAACTTCAAGAAAAAGCAGCGGCTCTACAGCGACGGCTTTTCGGCCAAGGATCATCGGCCGCTGATGCAGTTCATGCTCATTCCCGAGAACGGCCCCCAGAAGTTCGCCGCCTGGGAGAGTGATTTCCGCGAGATCTACCAATGGCTCGAAGCGCTCGAGCCGCCCAAGTATCCGTTCACCTTCGACGCGGCGCTGGCCCAGCGGGGCGAGGCCGTGTTTGCCGCCCACTGCGCCGAGTGCCATGGCCACTACGGTTCGCAGCCGGACTATCCGAACAAGATCGTGCCGCTGGCCGAGCTAGGCACCGACCCGGTGCGCCTGGGCGCGCTGTCGCCGGCCCATCGCGAGGCTTACGGTCAAAGCTGGTTTGGCCACTTTGGCAAGCACCCGGTCATCGCCGATCCGGGCGGCTACGTGGCGCCGCCGCTGGATGGCATTTGGGCCTCGGCGCCGTACTTTCACAACGGTTCGGTGCCCACGCTCTGGCACGTGCTGCATCCCGACGAGCGGCCCAAGGTTTGGCGGCGCAGCGAAGATGGCTACGATCAGCAGCGCGTCGGCCTTGAGGTCGAGCTGTTCGACAAGCGCCCCGAGGACATCAAAACGGGCGCCGAGCGACGCCGGTATTTCGACACGTCGATGTTTGGCAAAAGCGCCGCGGGTCACCGCTTTCCCGATGCCCTGAGCGAAGCTGAAAAACAGGCGGTGCTCGAATATCTCAAGACGCTCTGACCGGCCAGCGCGCCGCTAGGGCACGCGCTTGTGCACCACCAGCACCACGCCCGAGTCGGGCTTGCTGGCCAGCTCGGTGGGGCGGTCGTCGCCGTCGAGCCGGTAGGCCAGCCGCAGCGTGTCGCCTTCGAGCTGGTAGATGCCCTTGAGCGTGCGGCCGTTGACGTCGAGATCGGCCTCCTTGGGCGACTTGTCCGGGTCGAGCTTGATCGAGCCCTTGTAGACGTCGCCCGACTTGGGCGTGAGCGTGTATTTGTCCTGCGTGAACTCGCGCAGGGCGCCTTGCATCGTGGCGACGTCCTGGCCGTTGTACTGGTAGGTCTCGACGGACCATTTGCCCTGCAGCAGGTCGAGATCCGCGGCGGCGGCTTGTGCCACCTGCAACAGGGCCAGCCCCAGGCTGGCTAAACGCATCGCAAACTTCGAGTGGCGCACTGGAGCGCATCTCCTCGGCAAAAAACGGCGTGTCGCTGCCCCGCCCCCCGCCTGGACCGAATATAACAATGCCCGGCGGGGCCTGCCAGAAATTGCAATTGGCGAGCGGGCCCAACGCCGCGGCGGTCATTTGACAATCGCCCCTCGACCGATACGATGGCAACTGAGCATCGCTCATTTTCCGATCACGCATCGAGCGCAAGCTGGCCTGCCGGCGCGGCTTGCGAAGTCCACGGAGGCCCACCAGCTGTGACTCAGATCGAACAGGCTCGCCAGGGCGCGATCACGCCCGAGATGGAGTACGTCGCCAAGCGCGAGGGGCTCGCCCCCGAGCTGGTGCGCGATGAAGTGGCCCGGGGCCGCATGGTGATTCCGGCCAACAAGGTGCACCTGCAAAAGCGCCTCGAGCCGATGTGCATTGGCGTGGCCGCCAAGACCAAGATCAACGCCAACATTGGCAACTCGGCCGTCACCAGCGACATTGCCGGCGAACTGGAAAAGCTGCACACCGCGGTCCACTTCGGGGCCGATACGGTGATGGACCTCTCGACCGGCCGCGAGATCGACACGATCCGCCAGGCGATCATCGACGCCTCGCCGGTGCCCATCGGCACGGTGCCGCTCTACCAAATGGTGCAGCAGCTCGACGACATTTGCGACATGCGCCCCCAGCACTTCCTGGACATGGTCGAGCACCAGGCCCGCCAGGGGGTCGATTACATGACGATCCACGCCGGCATCCTGCTCGAACACTTGCACCTGACGACCGGCCGGGTGACGGGCATAGTCAGCCGCGGCGGCTCGCTGATTGCCAAGTGGATGATGCACCACCGCCAGCAGAACCCGCTCTACACGCATTTCGAAGACCTCTGCGACATCATGCACCAGTACGACGTCACCTGGAGCCTGGGTGACAGCCTGCGCCCCGGCTCGATCGCCGACGCCAGCGACGCCGCGCAGTTCGCCGAGCTGGACGTGCTGGGTGAACTGACCCAGCGCGCCTGGGCCAAGCAAACCCAGGTGATGGTCGAGGGGCCCGGCCACGTGCCGATGGACCAGATCGACATGAACATCAAGCGTCAGATGCGCGTTTGCCACGAGGCCCCGTTCTACGTGCTGGGGCCGCTAGTGACCGACATTGCCCCCGGTTACGACCACATCACCAGCGCCATCGGCGCGGCGCTGGCCGGCTGGA
>CAZPED010000192.1:0-6695 GCA_964585335.1 uncultured Planctomycetaceae bacterium
GCTGCTAGGCCTTGCGACCGGGCGTCGACTGCCATTTCACGCCCACCGGCCCCTTCCAGCGGGCGCACTAGACGGCCGGCTGACCCCACGCATGCCGCCCACGTGTCGGCCAGCATGTCCAGCACGCGCCGCGAAGGATCGTTTGTATCGACGGGCAAGTACACCGCGCCGGCCTTGAGCGCGGCGAGCGTGGCCACCACGGCCTCGGTGCCGCGCGGCAGGTAGCCGGCCACGATCGAGCCGGGCGTGACACCCTGCTGCTGAAGGTAGCGTGCTAGTCGGTTGGCCCGTTGGTTCAGCTCGGCATACGTAACATGGCGGTCGGCATCGATGAGCGCCACGCTCGCGCCACGCCGCTCGGCCTGAACTTCGAACAGACCGTGGACCGTCGCATCGCGCCGGTAGGCGGTCGCAGTGTCATTCCACGTGGCGGCGGTGGAGTGCGATCCTTTCGCAGTCTGCCGGACGACCGGCGGTTCGTCGGCCGAAGCAGTCTCGGGTGATAGCTGTTGATACAGCCGCAAATGCATGACGAGGCTCCGGCACGCCGCATGATCCGAACTACTTAACCCAGGGGCTTATATCGCCCCCCCTGCTTCCATTCAATGCGAGTTCGACGGCAGGCGGGCGAGCCAGAACTGTCGCTGGGCGCACGGATTTCGCGCGGGACGGGCGGCAACCTCTCGATGACTGCGAAATCGGCCGCAGCGCAAGCACGCGAGCCAACTTTCCTACCACCTCGACCGCGGAAGAATTGCTAGCGCTGCTGGCAGGGGCGCCTGCTGCTAGCAGCCGCAAGGTCTGCGTGTTGGTTCCAGCCATCAGGGTTGCAATTCCGATACTAAGCGGTGGGGGCGGTGGCCGTTGCCCTGCCAAGCTGGGGGCCGTACACGGGAAGCGCGCATTGGTTAGCCTGCACGATCGTGAATTCTGGCGCAACGCCCTGTGGTGGGCTCGTAGTCAACAGCCCGGCGTCGGTCTCATCTATGCCTCGGCGGCACTGCGGCGCACGTTGTTTGCGGCCCATCAGCGCGTAGCGCTGGTCATCGGCTCCTACGGCAAAACGACGACCACGCGCACCGTGCGAGCGGCGCTCGGCCTGACGCCCACCCCCTGGACCGAAAGCAATCCCAATACGCTGGGCGAGGTCGCCTGGTCGCTACTGCGCGAGGCAGCCTGGAGCCGGCACGCCGTCGTCGAAGCCGGCATCGGCGGCCCCGGCCAAATGGCCAAATACGTGGGCGTGTTGCGGCCCCGGACCACGATCGTCACCTGGCTGGGGCACGAACATCTGCGCGCCTTTGCCGACTTTCAGTCGCTGCGCAACGAGAAAGCCATTGCCGTGCGCTGCCTGCCCGCGCATGGCACCGCCATTCTCAATGGCGACGATCCGAACGTGCGCTGGATGGCTACGCAAACCCAGGCGCGCGTGGTTTGGTTCGGCACCTCGCCCGACTGCGACGTATGGGCCGACGACGTTCAGCTCGACTGGCCGCGCGGCTTGCGTTTCACGCTGCACGCGGGGGGCGATTGCCGGCAAATGCAGATTCAACTGGTCGGCCGACGCAACCTCCACTGCGCATTGGCCGCGATCGCCGCGGGATTGGAAGCGGGCGTGCCGCTCGATGTACTGGTCGAACGTGTTGTCCAGGTACGGTCGACCCGCTGCCGATTGCAAGCTTTTCCCTTGCCGATCGGCGCCACCATCATTCGCGACGAGTATAAGGCAACGCCCGATACGGCGCTCGAGGCCCTGCGCCTGTTGAGCGAAGCGCCAGCCACGCGGCGGATCGTCGTGATCGGCGACTTGAACAACGTGCCTTCACTACCAGTCGAACCGTACTACGAACGCGTGGGCGCGGCGGTCGGCGCCGTGGCCGACCTGGTCGTGGTCGTCGGCACGACCTTGCCCAAATACCTGCCCGGCCTGCGCAACAGCGGCCTGGCCGATTCGCAAATTATCGAAGCCGACGACGTTCACCAGGCGATTCGCACGCTCCGCCGTGAAATCCGATCCGGCGACGGCGTGCTGCTCAAAGGACGCGAAAACGACCGCCTGAGCCGCATCGCCCTGGCCCTGTCGGGCGCCGACGTCAAGTGCGCCCGCACGACTTGCGAAGCTTACCTGCAATTCTGCGACGACTGCCCCCTGCTCTGCCGCGCGGCCTGAAGCCCCCGCTTCACCGGCTTAGCGCGCGTCAGCCCCACCTGCCTTTCGGAGTTCCAGCCGTGGTCGGTCGACCTGCCTCGACGAAGCGCCGCGTCGTTTTGCTCGACGCGTTGGACGAACATTCGGGTATCGCGCAAGGTCTGGCCGACTCAGGCCGCTACCGGCCCGTAGCCGTCGGCTGCGGCCCGCACGCGTCTCTCGGTTCATTTGGCAGGTTTCGTACCGAGCCGCTGGCCGACTGGCGCTGGGACCTTGGGCCCGAGCAACTCGCTCCCGTCGGCGAGCGTGGCCAAGAGACAATACTGCTGCCGCTATCGATTCGCGCGGTCGAATGGGCGATCGCACAGCGACGGACACTGGCCCACGATTGGCGACTAGCGCCGCTGCCGGGGGCCGAGGAGTTCGCTCTTGCCAACGACAAGCTGCGCGTGGCCGAACTGGCCCAGCGGATTGGCCTGGCCGTGCCGCCCCTCGTGGAACTTTCCCAATGGTCGGCCGCAGATGCCAGCCGGCTGGCATACCCTGTATTGCTCAAGCCACGGTCGGGCTTTGGCGGCAGCGGCATCGTCCGCTTCGAAGATTGGCACGCGTTGTGCGATCACCTGGCCGGCGTCACCGCCCGGCAAAACTATTACCTGCAAAGATTGATCAAGGGCCAGGACATCAGCTGCGGGGTTTACTGCCGCCAGGGCCAGGTACTGGCCAGCATCGTTTATGTGCCGTTGGCACGCGACGGCCGCTACGGTCGGTTCACCTCGATTGAGTCGATCGACGACGCCGAGGCGCTCGACGTCGTCCGCAACCTGATGCGCGAGCTGCGCTGGAACGGCCTGGCCAACGTCGATCTGATCCGCGCGACCGACGGATTCGTGCATGTGCTCGAGATCAATCCGCGCTGCTGGGGTAACATGGCGGCGGCGATTCCGCTGGGCGTCAACTTCGCGGAGCTGGCGTGCCAGGGCGCCTGGAACGAGCCCTGCCGCCAGCAGCGCTGCCGGCCCGGACGCGTCTTGAACACCATCGAACGGTTCGGGGCCGAACGCCAGTTGCCCGCATCGCCGGGCGATCGAGCGAGCGGGGCGCCCCGGCCGCTGCGAAACATCGCGGCGCTATTACGCGCCGCGTGGACACGTCGCGCGTCAGCGCTCGGCGAAAACTAGCTCTCGGCCAAGAGCGCTGCCGGTTCCAGCCGCCGCACGACGAGGCGCCCAGGCCAATCGGCCGGGCATTGCACGCATATCGCCAGCCGGTGCTGACTTTCGGGCCGCACTTGAAAGAACCGCCACCCCTCGGCCGCATGAGCGCTCTCATCGTGAAGCACAATCGACGCGGTGCCGTCGGTCTCCTTCGCCACGGAGAACGAGTCGAGTCGTAGCGTCAGGCCCGAGCCGCAGGCTTTGGCATAGGCCTCTTTCAAGGTCCACGTTTCGAAGAACGCCGCGGCGCGCTCAGCCGGCGATAGCCGTTCGAGGGCAGCCCTTTCGCTGGCCGAAAACTGCTGCATCACGCCTTCGAGCTTGCGATCCGGATCCACGTACTCGGCATCAATCCCCAGTTCGTGCCGCGCGGTAGCGGCGCAGGCGACCAGCCCCCGGGTATGGGTCAGATTGAAGCGAACACTGGGAAATCCCTCCGCAACCCGAGGCTTGCCCAAGCGCCCCTGGTCGAACTGCCAGGCGCGCGGCGGCAACCGATGGCAACCCGAGAGCAGGACGCGGACCAGCGCGTGCGCGAGAATGTACAGCTCTCGAGGGCGGGCGCGGGAAAATCGGTCGGCCTGCTCGCGTTCGGCCGAAGACAATAAATCCCGGCATCCTTCGAGCAGATGGCTCTCGACCTGTTGGCCGACGGGCATCATCCAAAGCCGGATCTCGTCATCTTGGAGCGCAGACATCCGCCGACACACCTTTCGCCAACCGGTGGCTGACCGCGCGGCTCGGAACCTCACTACCGATGCGGCCCTAAAGAGCAACACCCACGCGGTTGCCCGCGACACAATATACCGCAAGCCGGCTGACGGATTACGCCTTGGCGCCGCGGAACATGATCGTCGCCCGCTCGGTAACGGCCCGGCGGGCAATGGCCAACAGGTGCTCTTCGTGCCCCAGGGCAAAAATCGTGTCGCCGGCGGCCAGCACCAGCTTGGTGTCGGGCCGGCGGTCGATCGTACCATCGCGATGCTGCACGCCCACGATCACCACGCCCCCCTGGCCTCGAATCTCGGCGTGGCTGATCGGTTGCCCCACCAGTTCGCTCCCTTCGGCGATTGGAAACTCCTGCAGCTTCAGCCCGAAGTGAGCCAACTCCTCGTTCAAGTGCTCGCGCCCCGAGGCTTCGAGCAGCAGGCTCTCGGCCGATGGCCGCGTGATCAGGTTCGAGATCTTGGTTGCGCCGATTGCCGTGGGCAACACCACGCGATTGGCGCCCGAGCGGAAGAGTTTTTTCTCGGTCTCGGGCGACTCGGCGCGGGCGATAATTTCCACTTCGCCGTTGAGCTCGCGAGCCGTCAGCGTGAGAAACACGTTCGCCGCGTCGCTCGACAGCACCGTGGCCACGACGCGAGCTCGATCGACCCCGGCCATCTTCAGCACGTGCTCGTGGGTGCAGTCGCCGACCAGCACCAGGTAGCCTTCGGCCTCGGCGGCGCGCAGGCGTTCGGTGTCGGTATCGACGATGACGAAGTCCTGGCCGCCGGCGCGGAGCTCGCGCGCCAGGTGCTGGCCCACGCGGCCATAGCCGCACAAGATAGTGTGACCTTTGAGCTGCTCGATTCCCTTGGTCATCCGACGTGCTCCCAAGACGCGATTGAACTCCCCCTCGGCAATCATCTGCACGAATCCGCCGAAGAAGTAAATGACGGACGAAAAGCCGGCGACGATCACGACCATCGTGAAGATCCGCATTCGCGGATCCTGGTCGAGTGGGCGCACTTCGCCGAAGCCGACGCCGAAGACCGTGATGATCGTCATGTAGAGGGCGTCGACGAGGTCCCAGCCCGCGGCGCAATAGCCCAGCGTGGCGGCAACGCAGGTCAGGCCGAAGAAGGCGGCCCCCCTGATCAGCTTGGACAGCGAAGATTGCATGCGGCGCGCCGCTCGGACTACGACCGCATCCGCGGTCGGCCGAACGACATCAGCTCCCCCAAAGCTCCCGGCCGGAATTCGGCAGGCAAGTGCCTGCCAACCCTCCTTCAGGATCGCCGCCTATTGCACCTCGATCATGTGCGGACAACCAGCCAAACGCAAGAGGGCCTGGCCGAATCGCGTTGGTCGGACGGCGAATCTGACGAAATCGCCGGCCACCAGGCACGCACGCGGCCGGAATGGTCAGAACCGGCCAAACGGGGCGGCGCTGGCCGCTGGTCGGCCGCGGCCGATAGGCACCCCGCGGCGCAACCGATAGAATACCGCCGCCACGAAACCACCATGATGCTCGTCGTCCCACGAACCTATCGCTCAGTTTCGGTCGCCTGGCTGCGCGCACTTTGGGCCGGTTGGCTGGTGCTGCTGGTCGGCAGCTTCGTGGCCGGCTGGACCAGTCCGGCGTGGTGGGACCGCGCGCGGCTCGACTTGCGCATGCTCTCCTGCCTGCTCCTGGCCGTGGCGGCCTGGGTCGCCTGGTCAGCCGTGCGGGGCACGTCTTGGTCGCGCGTCATGCTCTGCGTGGCTATCGGCATGACCCTGGGCTTCTACGGCGACTCGCACGTGGGCACCCGGTTCTGGTGGCCGCCATTTCCCAATCCGATTCTCGGCGGCATCGTGTTTTACGGCATCGGTCATTTGGCCTACGTTGCCGCCTGCGTGCTGGCTGGCCGCGTGCTGGCGCTGGCCGGCGGCTGGAGGTGGTCGCTCCCGATCATCGCCTGGCAACTCGTGGCGCTCGTTTCGTGGCTGGCCGTCGCGCTGAGCACCGACAAAGAGGCCGGCCTGCGGGTGCCGACGCTGCTCTACACGCTGCTCGTGGCGGCCACTCCCGGATTTGCCTCGTCGCTGGCGGTGCAGCGTCCCGCTTTCGCGGCCATGGCCATCGGGGGCGCGCTATTCCTGGCCAGCGACGTGCTGTTGGCCTGGCAACTCTTCCACGGCTCGTTCACCGGCATCGACGAGCTCACCTGGGTCTGCTACGGCGGCGGCGAAATGCTGATCGTCTACGGCGCAGCGTATGCCATCGGGCGCGAGGCCTTGCCGGCAGCCCGCTAGTCAGACGCTTCGTCGCCGCGAGCTCGCAATCCCCAGAGAAAGATCGCGCAGGCGGCCAGCATCGTCGTGCCAGAAGTGGACAGAATGCCGGCCACCAGAGCTTCTTGCCAGGCAGCCCCCTCGTAGCCAGCGCCGGCAACGGCCGTGAAGCTGCCTGTGCCAAATAGCGCGCCGAGCGAGGTCGCCAGCCAATTGCCGTACGCGCCATACAGCACCATCCAGAAACTCGCGGCGTCGATCGGCTCTTTGAGGCCCATTCGTGGCCAAACCATCCCCACCAGCAGCAGGAACATGCCGGCCGTCACCCCGACCAGGGGGCTCAACAG
>CAZPED010000193.1:0-6680 GCA_964585335.1 uncultured Planctomycetaceae bacterium
AGCTGCTCGTGCGCTTTAGCGCCGGTTACTACAAAGACAATGGGCCCGACCGACACGCCATCGATCATGAGTTGCCCGAGGAGCACTTGCTGGCCCGCAGCCTCGACGGCGGACTGACCTGGACGATCGAAAACCCCGCGGCCGAGGGCGCGCTGTTGCCCCGCGGCAAGGCGTTGCACGGCACGGAACTGCCCCGCGTGGTTGATCGGCCCTGGGTCGATTGCCCGGGAGGCATCGACTTCACGCATCCCGACTTCGCCATGGCGCTGCGGATGAACGATAACAACGGTGGCACGTCGCGATTCTACTATTCGACCGATCGCGGGCATCACTGGACCGGTCCGTTTAAGTTCCCCGACCTGGGGCTCAAAGGCATTTCTGCCCGCACCGACTACATCGTTAACGGCCCCCGCGATTGCCAGGTATTCCTCACGGCCGGTAAGCAAAACGGCCAGGAAGGCCGGCCGTTTTGCGCCCGCACGCGCGATGGCGGCAAAACGTGGCAATTCGAGGGCTGGATCGGCCCCGAGCCGTCGGGCTACGCCATCATGCCGTCGACGGTTCGGTTGTCGCCCCACGAACTGCTCTCGGCCATTCGCGTGCGCGAGGGAGCTCAGAGCTGGCTGCTGGCCTACCATTCGCCCGACAATGGCGTGAACTGGGCCCTCCGCAGTCGCCCGGCCGAAACCGGCGAAGGCAGCCCCGCGGCCATGCTGCGGCTGCGCGATGGCCGCGTTTGCATCACTTACGGAGTGCGCAGCAAGCCCTTCGGCATGCGTGCCCGGCTGAGCCGCGACGGCGGCGTGAGCTGGGGGTCAGAAATCACGCTCCGCAGCGATGGCGGCGGTCGCGACTTAGGTTATCCGCGCAGCGTCGAGCGCCCCGACGGCAAAGTGGTGACCGTGTATTACTTCAATCACGACCCGGCCCAAACGCGTTACATCGTGGCCACGATTTGGGACCCGGCATCGGTCGCCGACTGACAGCCCCGTGCAATCACAGTTGGAATCACGGCCATGGGTGGCGACGGGCCTGCCGGCCTCAGAGTGCTCGCGGCGATTCGCACGCTGCTTGGCAACGCGGGCGTCGCGTTCGTCGAAAAGCAGCATGAGCCAACTTTTACCTCGGAGCAGTCGGCCGCGGCCCGCGGCGAACCGCTCTCGGCCGGCGCCAAGGCGCTGCTCGTAACCGGGGACGGTCGCTGGGCGCTTTTCGTCATTCCGGCCGACCGCAAGCTCGACTCGGCGGCTGCCCGGCAAGCCTTGATCGCTCGAAAAATTCGCTTTGCCACGGCCGGGGAATTGCTGGAGCGCACGGGTCTGGTGCCGGGCAGCGTGCCGCCGTTTGGCCGGCCCGTGCTCGATGTCGACCTCTTCGTCGACCCGGCGGTGCGGCAATCTCCCAAGGTTGCCTTTAATGCCGGCTCGCTGACCACCTCAATCGTGCTGGCAGCGGCCGACTATGCCCGAGTGTGCAATGCAACCTGGCTGCCCGTCAGCAAATAACAGCGTTTTATGGGCAACAATTTCCGCCGCCCCGCCGATACAGCTGTATGGACAACAGTTGTTCGGACATGTATCATGCTGAATGCAATTCGATTTCTCTCGGGCCCTCGTGCACTTTGCAAAGGATGACCTGACCCATGACTAGCGCAACCGAAACCGACGTGATCGTCATTGGCGGCGGACCGGCCGGCGCCACGACCTCCACGCTCATCGCTCAGGCGGGACATCGAGTCCAGCTTTTCGAACGCGAGAAGTTCCCCCGGTTTCATATCGGCGAGTCGTTAATTCCTGAAACCTACTGGGTGCTCAAGCGACTAAACATGCTCGACAAGATGAAGGCCAGCCCCTTCGTCAAGAAGTACAGCGTGCAGTTTGTTGGCACCAGCGGCCGGCTTTCCGAGCCGTTCTACTTCACTGAGCATAAGCCGCACGAGTGTTCGCAAACCTGGCAGGTGCTGCGGAGCGAATTCGACAAGATGATGCTCGACAATGCCCGCGAGCACGGCGTCGAGGCCCACGAGGGCGTCCGTGTGTTGGACGTGCTCTTCGAGGGACCACGGGCCGTAGGGGTGAAGATCGCCGAAGAAGACGGCACGCAGCGGGAAATCCGCGCCAAGGTGGTCGTCGACGCCAGCGGCCAAAGCACGCTGCTGGCCAGCAAGTTCAAGCTGCGCGTGGCCGACCCCGAGTTAAAGAAGGGCGCCGTCTGGACCTACTTCGAAGGCGCGTACCGCGACCAGGGGCGCGACGAGGGCGCCACGATCGTGCTGCAAACCGCCGGCAAAAAGGGCTGGTTCTGGTACATTCCGCTGCACAACAACATCGTCAGCGTGGGGGTCGTCTCGTCGTTCGATTACCTGTTCAACGGCCGCGGCGACCACGAAGCGATCTACAACGAGGAGTTAGATCGTTGTCCCGCGGTCAAGCAGCGGGTGGCCATGGGCAAGCGCGTGGCCGGCTTTTTTGCCACCAAGGACTATTCGTACCGCGCGCGCCAGGGCGCGGGCGATGGCTGGGTGCTCGTGGGCGACGCGTTCGGCTTTCTCGACCCCCTGTACTCGTCGGGGGTGCTGCTGGCGCTCAAGAGCGGTCAACTGGCGGCCGATGCCGTCAACGAGGGGCTGGCCAAGGGCGATACCTCGGCCACTCAATTGGGCCAGTGGACGGCCGATTTTACCCAAGGCATGGACCGCATGCGCCGCCTGGTCTGCGAGTTCTACAACGGCTTCAGCTTCGGCCGGTTCGTCAAAAACTTCCCGGAATTGAAGGGGCACTTGACCGACCTGTTGATTGGCGATTTGTTTAAAGACAGTGTCGACGAGGTCATTGAGCCCATGGAGTCGACCAAGGAGAATGGCGCGTACGTCTACGCGAGCATTCCCGAGTAGCGGGCGCACCAGCGCGATGAACCGTCGGAGCGCCGTGGCCAAGGCTTCGCGCTCCGACGTTTTTTTATCGCACGCCCCCAATTACTTCTCGCCCCCCGGTTGCCATGAGCGCGTCGCCCGCCGCCCAAACCATCACGTACTTGTCGCGGCGGTTTGCCGAAGCTGGTATCCAACTGGTCACCCGCCATGGCCAGAACTTCCTCATCGACCTCAACCTGCAGCGGTTGATCGTCGACCGCGCGCAGCTCGAACCCCGCGACGTTGTGCTCGAAGTCGGCACGGGCACGGGCGCGCTCACCGCCTTAATGGCCCCACTGGCAGCCGCCGTCGTTACCGTCGAGATCGACAAACGGCTGTATCAATTGGCCAGCGAAGAACTGTTCGGCCTGGACAACGTCGTGATGTTGCTGGGCGATGCGCTGCGCAACAAAAGCCACTTCAGCGCGATGGTGATCGAGGCACTCCAGCAGCAGTTGGCGGCCGATCCGGAGCGCCGACTGAAGCTGGTGGCCAACTTGCCCTACAGCGTGGCAACGCCGGTTATCGCCAATTTGCTGCTTTGTCCCGTGCTGCCCCATTCGATGACCGTGACCATTCAGAAGGAAGTTGCCGACCGCATCACGGCCCAGCCGGGCTCGAAGGACTACGGGGCATTAAGCGTTTGGATGCAGAGCCAATGCCGTGTGGAACTGACGCGAATACTGCCGCCCACCGTGTTCTGGCCCCGGCCCAAGGTCCATTCCGCGGTGATTCACGTCGAGGTCGACGCGAGTTTGCGCGCGCGAATCTCTGATTTGCCGTTCTTTCACGATTTTGTGCGGTCGCTGTTCTTTCATCGCCGCAAGTTCTTACGCGGCGTGCTGCACAGCGCTTACAAAGCCCAGTTCGACAAGCTGACCGTCGACGAAATACTTGGCCAGGCCGGCCTCGAGGGCGAACTGCGCGCCGAGCAACTCGACGTGGCCACGCTCGTCGCGCTTTGCGACCTGGTGCGCCAACGCCTGGCTGCCGAAGCCAGCGGTGGCCAATAAGTCGCCGCCACGGGCAGTTTGTTGGCCTGGCCCGAGCTATCGGCTATGATGGCCGAATCTGGTGAGAACAGGCGCTGACTTTGCTCTTGGGTGCACGCATGAAATTCGTCGAAATCACGGGCGCTATGCTGATGCAACTAGCCGACGACGACGAGGCCCCTCAATTGCGCTCAGCGGGGGTTCGCGACGATAGCCAGGTGCGCATCAATCCCCAGGGCGACATCGAGATCTTGCAGCGCGGCACCTGGAGCGTCATCGGCGGCCTGTTGGGCGACTACAAGACGCGTATCCGCAAACTGACCGGTCGCGATTGGTCCTGACTCGGGGCCCTCGGTGCGGCCACGCTGGCAACGCACCTGCCGAATTGCGCAATCTCGCAATCGTCGATCAGGCACTCCACACTGGGAAGCGGCTGGCGCATTTTCCCGACGTGCCAACCAGTAAACATGGTGAACATAGGAAATTTGCGTTGTCGGCACAGCCGAGCTCTCGTTGCCATTCAATGGCAATCGTGGTATTTTGTGCTGAATAAATGGTGGGGCGAGCGTTAAGTTAGCGCGGTTATGGCGCTTAATCCCACACGCCGCGTCGCGGTGGACCTGCGCGTGCAGGGTCTCGATCCTCTCTTAGAGATCCTCGATTGACGGCAAAGACGAATCCTGCCCGGCCTTTGCGCGAACCGATGCTATTGAAGGCACCCCGTGCGCCCGCGGCGCAGCCCATACCTTCCCCGTGTTAGCGAGAGATTAGACAGTCGTGCACCTCGATCATTTACCCGGATCGTTCTTTGGTCCGTCGAACCTCGTCGATTTGCTCCGGCATCGAGCCTCGCACCAAGCGCGCGACCGGGCATTTACGTACCTGGTGGACGGTGAGACAGAAGAAATCCACCTGACGTATCAGGAATTGGACCGGCAAGCCCGGGCCGTGGCGGCGCGCTTGCAGGAGATGAGCCTGTTCGGCGAGCGTGCGCTGCTGCTCTACCCGGCGGGGCTCGATTTCATTGCCGCGTTTTTCGGCTGTCTGTATGCCGGCGTGGTGGCGGTGCCGGCCTATCCGCCGCGTCGGAACCGCTCGCTTTCGCGCATTCAAGCCATTGCCGACGATGCCGACGCCAAGATCGCGCTGACCACATTTCCCGTTTGGGAGCGCGTGCAATCGGTGCTCGATTCGAGCCCCGACCTGCAAAAAATCCAGTGGCTCTGCACCGATCAGCTGCACCCCGGCACCGAGGAGAGCTGGAACTCGCCCGACGTGCACGGCGACACGCTGGCCTTTCTGCAATACACCTCGGGATCGACCGGCACGCCCAAGGGCGTGATGCTGACGCACGCCAATCTGATGCACAACTCGGCGTCGATTTCGTACGCCTTCGAGCACACGCGCAGCGGCAAGGGCGTGTTCTGGTTGCCCAGCTATCACGACATGGGGTTGATCGGTGGCATATTGCAGCCGCTCTACATCGGCCAGCCCAACGTATTGCTCTCGCCCATGTCGTTCCTGCAAAAGCCCTATCGCTGGCTGAAGGCAATTACGCGCTACCGCGCCACGATCGGCGGCGGGCCCAACTTTGCCTACGACCTGTGCGTGCGCAAAATTACCCCCGAGCAGCGCGACACGCTCGACCTCAGCCGCTGGGCGCTGGCCTTCAATGGCGCCGAACCGGTGCGTGCCGAAACGCTGGAAGCCTTTACCCGCATGTTCGAGCCGGTCGGCTTCCGCCGCGAGGCTTTCTATCCCTGCTACGGCATGGCCGAAGCGACGCTGATCGTCTCAGGCGGTTTCAAGTCGGCGCTGCCCGTGGTCCGCACCTTCGACGCCGAAGCGCTTGAGAACAACCAGGTGGTCGACGCATTGCCCGATGAGGAGGGTGCCCGCGAACTGGTGGGCAGCGGCGGCAACCTGCTCGATCAGCGGATCATCATTGCCCACCCCGAACACATGACGCTGCTACCACCCGACCAGATTGGCGAAATCTGGGTGCAGGGCCCGAGCGTCGCCCAGGGCTATTGGAACCGGCCGGACGAAACGGCCCGCACGTTCCAGGCTTATTTGCGCGACACGGGCGAGGGTCCGTTCCTCCGCACCGGCGACCTGGGCTTCATGCAGGACGGCGAACTGTTCATCACCGGCCGCCTGAAAGACCTGATCATCATTCGCGGACTGAATCACTATCCGCAGGATATCGAGTTGACGGTGGCCAAGTGCCACCCCCGCGTGCGTCGCGACAATGGCGCGGCGTTTACCGTGCAAGACGGCGACACTGAGCGGCTGGTCCTGGTGCAAGAGGTCGAACGGGGTCAGCATCGCGACGTGGACGAGATCTTCGACGCGATTCGCCGCGACGTCTCGGCCGAACACGAGTTGCAGGTCGAGGCGATCGTGCTGGTTAAGGCCGGCACCATTCCCAAGACTTCGAGCGGCAAGATCCAGCGTCACGCCTGCCGCCGCGCATTTCTCGACGGCGAGCTGGAAGTGGTCGGTCAGTGGATCGGCTGGGACATGACCAAGCCGGCCAGCGAAAAGCGCCCCGCCACGCTCGACGAAGCCCGCCAGCGCGCTGGCTCTCGCGCACAAGCCACGTCGGCTTCGCGCGTCAATGGCGCCGCGCCGCGGGCCTCGGCCAGCACGGCCGAAATCGTGCTCGAACACGTCAAGCAAGTCGCCAAGGAGCGGGCCGTCGGCATCACGCTCGACAGCTCGATCGTGGAAATGGGTCTCGACTCGCTGGAACGCATGGAAATCGTGGCGGCCCT
>CAZPED010000194.1:0-6667 GCA_964585335.1 uncultured Planctomycetaceae bacterium
AGCCAGGGGTCGCCACCCAGGGCATAAGTCTGCGCCAGAAACGAACGCATGGAAAGCCGATCGGCCAGATCGTGCTGATCGTCGTGACCGCCGTGCATGAGCAAGCGGCCTTCCAGCAGCTCGCCGCCCAGAAGCCGATGCGGCATTGCTTTGCGTCGCGCTCGTTGCACTCGTCGCCAAACCATCGCACGCTCGTCCTGCAAACGCCCGCGGTGCTGTTTCGACCCGCTCGTCGCCGGCGCGCATCGCACTGCAGCGCCGGCGGGCACTGCCGGCACTCTCACGGCCTGGCCATCGCACGTTGCCCGAACAAGCTAACAGGTCAACCTGCTCGTTGGTGCCGTCCGAACGGACACGCTCGAGAAATGCCTGAAACGAGGCGTGCTCTCCCACTCGCCCCAGAGCCTGTTCAGGCGACCGGGGCGGGTCGATGGCGAAGGCGCGCCACGCCTCTTCTGCGCAAGGCTATGTCGCAGCCCGGACGGGTCAAACCCGCACTGCCGTGAAGTGTTCCGGCCAAATCCGCTCGCCTGTCGGGGCGCGTTACAAGCCGAATAGCCGCGCCAGCCCAACCCGACCGGCGGGGCACGCGGGAAGCTGATGGAACTGGCGAGGATCGAAGGTCGCCGCCTGGCTCACATGTTCTTTTTGGCCGGCTTGGCGGGTAGCGTCGCGACGAAGTCGATCGACCGCTCGACCCAGACGCTCAGTGCGCGATCACTTTCCACGCCATCGGCATCGATGAGCACCCAACCTCGCATCGGCCGGCCAGTGACGTCGAACTGCCGGACGAACGGTTCCTTAAGCGCGCTGCTGGCGGCGTCGATGCCCAGCCGCGCAATCACCGCGTCTTCCCAGATGCCGACAAGCATGTTTCCGGAGAGCAGAAATGCCACGCCGCCGAACATCTTCTTTTCGGTAATGCCGCGCCGCGCGGCGAGCAGCTGCCGCACGCGGGCCGCCAACGACTTGCTGTATACCATCACTGTCCCAAGAGGCACGGTTTGCCGAACTCGACACTCGCCTTGCACAATTGCTGGCCACAGCATAGCGCGCCGCCGGGCTGGCGGCCACGCAAATACTGGATATTGACATCCACTTATCCGCGGCTATGCTGAAGGGGCATGAGAACCTCGCATTGCACTCTCCGCGGCTGCCTGTCACTCGTGCTCGTCGTCGGCGCGGCCCCGTGGTTGGCCGGGCAAGAGTACGATCGAGACCCGATCCGCTACACCCAATCGCAGCCCGGCGACCGTGTTACGCAACTGGCGGCTCGTGTTGCCACCGGCGAAGTCACGCTCGCCTACGAGGCCAAGCTTGGCTACTTGCGGTCCCTCGTGCGAGAGCTCAACGTTCCCGAGTCTTCGCAAACGCTGGTCTTCTCGAAGACGAGCTTGCAGCGGCAACGCATTGCTCCCCGTACGCCCCGGGCAATCTACTTCAACGACGACGTCTATATCGGCTATTGCCAGCAGGGCGAAGTGATCGAGCTGTCGGCCGTCGATCCACAGCTGGGAGCCATCTTCTACACGGTCGGCCAGCAAGAATCGCCGAAACCGCAGTTCGTGCGGCAAACCGACAATTGCCTGATTTGCCACGGCTCGTCACAAACCAAAGAAGTGCCGGGGTACGTGGTGCGCTCCGTGTTTGTCGACCGGACAGGGCTGCCGCTGCTGGCCTCGGGCACATACCGCACCGATCACAGCAGCCCGCTCGAACAACGTTGGGGTGGCTGGTACGTAACCGGCACGCACGGCGCCCAAAAGCATTTGGGCAATGCCATTGCCAGCGTCGAGAGTGCGGGCCGCGAGCCGTTCGATCGGGCTGGGCTGAACGTTACGAATCTGGACTCGCGGTTTCGCACGACGGCCTATTTGCGCCCCACGAGCGACATCGTGGCCCTGATGGTCCTCGAACACCAGGCCGATGCCCATAACCTGATTACCCGGGCCAACTATTTGACGCGTCAGGCCGTGCACCACCAGGACATGCTCAACCGTGAGTTGGGCGAGCCGGCGGACAAAGTTTGGGAGAGCACGACTTCAAGAATCAAGAGTGCTTGCGAGCCCCTGGTCGAATATTTGCTGATGAGCGGCGAGGCGCGGCTGACGGAGCGCATTGCCGGCACCTCTGGCTTTGCCGAAGAGTTTGCCAGTCAGGGGCCGCGCGACTCGCAGGGGCGCTCACTCCGCGAGCTAGACCTGGAAACGCGCCTGTTCAAATACCCTTGCAGCTACCTGGTTTATTCGGCAGGCTTCAAGGAATTGCCTCGTGAGGCCCGAGCGTATGTGTTCGGACGGCTCGAGACCATTCTGCTGGGGCGCGACACTTCGCCGAAATTTGCCCACCTGTCCAACACCGATCGCACGGCCATCCGCGAGATTCTGCAAGCGACGCTTCCGGGGCTGCCGGCCGGCTGGGGAAGCGAGGAACGTGCGAAAGCGGACGACGGTCTGTCTCGCTGAGCGGCTGCCAGCCTGTCACGGACCGCTATACTGACAGGTGGCGGGCCAATCGCGCACCTCTGAATAAGGAGAGAGAGCCATGGCAGTTCGTCACGCGCAAACTGGCGAAATCGTTTCGCTTCCGCTGGCCGATCGACTGGGCAGCACGGCGACCACCACGCTGGTGAAAACTCCGCAGCTGGAGCTCATTCGTCTGGTGGTGCCCAGGGGCAAGGAGATTCCCCCGCATCGCGTTCCCGGACCGATCACCGTCCAGTGCCTGGAAGGGCGCGTACAGTTGACCGCCCAGGAAAAGCAGCACGAGTTGGTGCCGGGCCAGCTGGTCTATCTCGCCGGTGGCGAGCCCCACGCGCTCCGCGGGCTGGATAATTCGTCGGTGCTGGTCACCATTGTGCATACGCCGCGACAGCGCGAGAAGCTCGACGTGGTGGACGAGGCCTCGGAGGAAAGCTTCCCGGCCAGCGATGCCCCGGCATACTGACGCCGTAAGATCTGCCGAAGCGATCGCCCAAAGTTGACCGGGGCGCCGTCGCCGCAGGCCCGGCGATCCCGGTCGCTCGGCAGCCCCGTCGTTCGGCGGCTGCCCCGCCCGGCAGCGCAATGGGGAATGTCCCCGAGCGATCATCGCCGGTCGGCCCTCGCGTCGCGCAGCGGCCAGCACACGGGCCGAGCGCCGCCGCGGAATTGCTGGACAAGGCGGCTCGATCCGGGCACAATGCTCCCTCGGCGAGTTTCACTTCTCGCGTCACCCGCGCAGCGTTTCCCATCTGCCGATCGAGGTATCGTTGCCATGCAGCATCGTGTTGTGACCGGGTGGATTGCCTTGTTCCTGTGGGGCCTGGCCGGGCAGGTGGCCCGGGCCGATGCATTGCCCGAGCCCGACGCGGCCCGCGGATTAGAGCGACTGCGCACCGAGGCTTATTCGCCCGCCGATTTCACTGCCGACCAGTTCGATCAGCTGTGGCAAGTCTGGCCGGAAACGCTGCGTGCGAAGGCGGAAAAGGCGACGCCGGCCGACCGCCGCCGCATGGCCTACTCGCGTTACGGACTCGTGGCCGACCCGGCCAATCCCGATGGACCGCCGGTCGGCGTGGTCGCCGACGCGCAGGGTGGGTGGTCGATGAACTGTTTGACCTGCCACCAGGGCAAGGTAGCGGGGCAGCTGATCTGGGGCGTCCCCAACTCGCACTTCGCTTTTCAAACGCTCACGCAGGACGTGCTGAATCTCCGCCGCCTTAAGGGCGAAAAAGTCGCCGCTGGCGGCCTGGGCGCCGCCATACCGCTGGGACAGTCCAACGGCACGACCAACGCCCAGATCTTCAGCGTCGTGCTCACGGCCTTCCGCGACAAAGATCTGAACGTCCTCAAGATTCCCAACGTGCCGAAGTTCAAGAACCACGATCTCGACGCGCCGGCCTACTGGAACGTCAAGCGAAAGCGCAACTTGTATATCGACGGATTCGTGCCCAAGACGCACCGGGTGATCATGCAATTCGCCCTGGTGCCCTCGAACAAGGCCGACTCGTTCAAACAGCGCGAAGCGGGTTTTCGCGACATTCTGGCTTGGATCGAGTCGCTCGAGCCGCCGCGGTATCCCTGGCCCGTCGACACGGCGCTGGCCGACCAGGGCCGGCAGGCCTTCGCGCGCGCCTGTGCCGAATGTCACGGCACTTACGGACCAAACGGCAAGTATCCGGAAAAGCGCATCCCGCTGGAAATCGTTGGCACCGACAGCGTACGGCTCGAGGGCATGCCGGCCGAGCATCGCCGTTTCTATCGTGACAGCTGGTTTGGCGAGTACGGCAAGCTCGAGGTGGTCGAGCAGCCCGACGGTTACATAGCGCCGCCGCTCAATGGGATTTGGGCCACGGCGCCCTATTTCCACAACGGCTCGGTACCGACGCTCTGGCACGTGCTAAACCCCGACGAGCGACCGGCCGTGTGGCTGCGCAGCGAAGACGGCTACGACCGCGAGCGCGGCGGCTTGGAAGTGACGACCTTTGAGAAGCTGCCCGCCGAGGTTACCGATCCGGAAGATAAGCGGCGCTACTTCGACACTCGCTTGAAGGGCAAGTCGGCCGCCGGGCACCTGTTTCCCGGCGAGCTCACGCCCGAAGAGCGCCGGGCGGTGCTGGAGTACTTGAAAACGCTCTGAGCGACCGCGTTGCGTCGGGCGCTGACGGCATTCTGTGGCCCTTACCGCAGGTAACAGGCTGCCCTTCCGCGCAGAAAGAGACTCACGCCGCGCGAGCAAATCCCTGATCGGCCGCGCGCCCGTCGGCCACCCAGACGGACCCGAACACACTGACGCGCCCGGCGAAGGATTCGTCGACCGCGCGCACCACCACCTGGTGCAGCCGGGGTTGATAGTCGTGCCCCGCAATTACCGGCACGCCGCGGGCACGCGCCCAGGCAATGTCGGCCTTCACGGCTGCGTAGGAGTGATCCGCGTCGATGAACACCATGCTGGGTGCCGGGCCGTCGTAGGAATCGTAGAAATCCTGGGTCGTGCCGTCGAAGATCCGGGTGCGGCAGTGTTGCAGGCAATAGTGAAGCGTGCGACGCGTGATCACCCGGTGGTCATTCGGCGGCACGTGAAACGGATTCCAGCAGAAGTTATCGACGGCAATCAGTTCCTTCTCGGGCGACTTGGCGCTGGCAATCAGTTGGGCCGTCCAACCGAATAACGTGCCAATCTCGACGATTGGACCGGCATGCGCCGCGGCCCGAGCGACCGCTTCGCGAATCCCCCGTTCGTCCTCCTCGGAGATCCCGCCCCAGACCGTTACTTCGCGGTTCTCGAGAAAGAACAAGTGCGAACGAACCACGCTGGCGAGTTGCTGCCGGTGCGTCCACAGCGAATGCAACGTGCGCCAACGGCGCCGGACTTTGCGAAACATGACCGGTCTCCGAGAACTACGGCAGCGAGCGACAGCAAGCCCGATCTGCGGAGCGGAGAATAACCGAAAACCCCCGATGCTTTCCAGGGCGATCGGGCCGGAGCAGCCACGCTAGCAACCCTGCCAGCCCTACGGGCGCGCCCGCTAGTCGATCGTCAGTCGGTCGACGTGCCACGTGCCGCCGTCGCGGCCGGCCAGCAGTTTGATTGTCGAGCCGGGGGCGTCCGAGGTGTACCAGTACTCGGCCCGAGGTTGGCCTTGCACCTGCACGGTTTGCACCGACACGTACTTGAGCGGTTTGCTCAACTCGGGATGCTTCTTGACATAACGCACGAACGACTCGCGGCCCTCCGCGCTTTTGAACTCGGCCGTCGTCGTGTCCCAAGCCTCTTTGGCCTGGCCCGAGCGCAACTGGTTCAAGAAGGCCTCGGCCATGGCACGCCCCTCGTCAAGGTCGGGTTGACTCGGCGGCGTGCTCCTCACCCAGAAGACGACCGCGGCCAACGCCACCATGACGACGATCAACACGATCAAGAGCGTTCTGCCCGCTCGCCGACGATTTGCCCGCGCCATCGTTTGGCACTCCTTGGCGCTAAGTTATTCAGGTACCGCCACGGTTTCCTTGCCGGCTCGAGTGCCCAGCGCCCTCCACACGGCGAGTTCAACGTTATCGCTGATTCCGCGGACCGAGCCGTCCATC
The DNA here is from genome assembly GCA_964585335.1 of uncultured Planctomycetaceae bacterium. Lineage (GTDB taxonomy): Bacteria > Planctomycetota > Planctomycetia > Pirellulales > PALSA-1355 > CAZPED01. The sequence goes on from CAZPED010000194.1 coordinate 6,066, forward strand.
AAAAGCGCGTTGACCAAGTTCGAGTGGTAGCTGCGGGCGGTGACCGCGGCGTAGATCGGCGCGGTGGCCGACTCGCCGTCGCGCATGGAAGTCAGGTCAATGTCGTAAGTCACGCCGTTGTTCGTATACGGCACGACCGTGTTCGGCGTGAAAGTCGTGGTGAACCCTGTTTCATGGACGTCCCCCTCGACCCACTCGGTGTGCCCGAAAGAATCGAAGGTGCCGCCGAAATAGGCGTTCAGATCCGCGGGTGCCGTCGGCGCGGCCACCCCAAGCATGCTGGGTTGGCCAGTGTCCCAGATATTGGGCTGGTAGGTCTTGGCCTCGCAAGCGGCCAGGGTTTTGCTCAATCCGTCGACAATTTCACTGGGCCGGAGCGCTCGGTTGGGCATGAACGCACCGTCGCCCACGTCGCCCTTGACGGGATCGTAGATGAACCAGGTTCCCTGGTTGAACACATAGTTCAATGGATAATGGGTCAAGGTCGGCGTCGGCCGCTCGCGATCGTTAATCTCGCTAGGACACAGATACGTGGCCACGCGGGTTTTCGCGGCAATTGGGTTGCCGGTGAACTCCGGCGTCTGCTTCCAATCGATAATCGA
>CAZPED010000195.1:0-6666 GCA_964585335.1 uncultured Planctomycetaceae bacterium
CAGCCGGCAAGACGTAACGGGTATCGTTCTTTGTGGTCTCCGCGGCCACGTACACCCGACGGCCGAGCCGCGTGCCTTCTAGGTGCGCCGCGTCGGCCACTTCGCCCAGGAACTGCCGTGCCGAGTTGTCGAAGATCGCGTGCACTGCATCGAGCCGCAGCATGTCGATGTGGAACTCGCGCACCCAGAAGGCGATGTTTTCGCAGAAGTACCGCCGCACGTCGTCGCTCCACCTGCCGTCGAAATTCAGCGCGTCGCCCCAGGGCGTGCGGTAACGGCCGGTGAAGTAGGGCCCATACTCGGCAAGATAGTTACCTTCGGGGCCGAGGTGGTTGTAAACCACGTCGAGAATGACGGCCAGCCCGCGCGCATGGCAGGCATCGACAAGCCGCCGCAAGCCGTCCGGACCGCCATAAGAGTTTTGCACTGCGAACGGGTGAACTCCGTCGTAACCCCAGTTGCGTGTTCCCGGAACTTGCGCAACTGGCATGAGCTGCAGCGCCGTGATTCCCAACTCGGCCAGCTGGTCGAGGTTGGAGATCACGCCGTCAAAAGTCCCCTCGGCCGAAAACGTGCCAACGTGCAGCTCGTAAATGACGTATTGGCTCCAGGGCCGCCCGCGCCAAGGCGCGTCGGTCCACTGGAACGTTGCCCGCGTGACGGCCGACGGCCGATGTACGCCGTCGGGTTGCCAGCGTGACGCTGGGTCGGGCCGCTCCATAGCCCCATCGAGTCGATAGCTGTACCGCGCCCCCGGGTTCAACCCCGATACGCGCGCCTCGGAATATCCTTGCCCCACGGCATCGAACTGCACTACACGTTCGACGTGGTGGCCGGCGTGGTCGTACAAGCACAACTCGATCGTGCGTGGCCTGGGGGCCCACACGCGAAACAACGTGGCGCCGCCCGGAACAGCAAGGGCGCCCACCGCCGGCAACGCTTTATCGCTGTGGCCAGTCAATCCGCGCTCCTATCGACTACTGGCCGAGCTGCCGAGCAAATCGACGAGCGCCGCGAGCGGCAGGTAGACCCAATCCGGCCGGTTGTTGAGCTCGTAGCGGAGCTCGTAGACGGCTTTCTCCAGCAGGCAAGCCTCGAACACGCGTTCGAACTGCCCGGCGTCTTGTGGCACGAACGACGCCCCCGCGGCCGTCTGGCGATAGCCCGCCAGGAAAGCGACGCTCGTCCAGTAGTACCAGGCGCTTAACCAATGGTCTGTATGAGGCGATTGCATTCCATGGGTGCTGGCGTAGTTGGCCGCGGCCCGACTGGCATAGTGAAACGACCGGACCATGCCAGCCACGTCGCGCAATGCGAGCTGCTTTTGCCGCCGCTCAGCCAGTGAGCGCGATGGCTCGCCTTCGAAATCAATGATGATGAAATCGCCGGCGGCCACCAGCACCTGCCCCAGGTGAAAGTCGCCATGAATCCGCACCTTGTCGACCGTCAGACCGTCGCCTAGCACGTCAAAGCGGCCAGCCACGTTCACTTCCAAACCAAGCAGGCGTTCGGCCTCGCCGAGCAGCGCGTCCGGAATTTTCGAGCGCTGCGCGCGTAACATGCCAAAGGTCTCGGCGACCAGCTCGACCGACCGTCGCCGAAATGCGGCAGCGTCGGCTGGTTCATACGGCTGAGGGGCGAAGGCCGCGTCGGCCGTATCGGCCCCTAGCGCCAAATGCATTTCGGCCGTCCGTTGCCCCAGCAATGTGGCGTCGCGCAGCGAATGTGCGAATACCTCGCCGCATTCGGCAGGAAGTGGCCGCAGGGAGGCGCTGCACATTCGCTCGCTAGTCCGCGCGACAGCATCGGGCAACACCAATACACCGGCGCGAACGTGTTCGAGAAACTCCTCCAGCCGCGCCAAGGTATACTGCCAGGCGTCCCCCTCGTTGGGCACGAATTGCTGCAAGACGGCGGTCGTCCAAGGTTCGCCGCCATCCGCGCGATACTCCATGGTCCCAACCAGCGGGGCACTGTTGGCATAGCCTTGACGCGTCAGCCGGGCGCTAACCTCGTAGTCCGGGTTGATGCCACGCTCGACTTTGCGGAACAGCTTGAGAATCAGCTTGCGACTGTACACGATCGAGCTGTTGCTTTGCTCGCTCAGCACTGGCTCGGGCACCAGATCGGCGCTCTCGAGCAATGCCTGGTCGCTCAGCGGCAACGCGGCCAGATTTCCGTGCCATCCGGCAACCGACTTTCCCAAGGCCACCAGCACAAGCAGCGCCTGGCAAAAGCCGACGTCGCAAGTCGGATCGTAGAGCGCCCCCAGCAGGGTATCGTCGGCCGAGGCAACACGTGCCCACAGAAAGGGCCATGCTCCCACGGACAGATCTAACGCCCGGCGGGCATCGGCAAACCCCAGCGGTACCTGGTAAGTTTCGTCGGGCCCCTCGTCATAGCGAACGTTGACCAACAAGATGTAACTGTCTGCTGTCACGCTCACCGCGTCAACGATCGCCAGGCCAGCCATCCGGCGGGCTTTCGAACCAAACCAGCGACGGCGGGATATCGTGGCGCTCAGCGCGGTGGCCAACTCGGTGCGCATCGCCTCGGCCAGTTGCCGCGGCCAGTCCCAAGACCGGCAAACCAAGGTGGGCAGTTGGCCCAGGCTCCCCGTGGGCGCAACGCGGTTCGCGGGCTCGTCCATGACACCTCCGTGGCAATGCGGGCGGTCGATCTCAGCTCTGCGGGCAAAGACGCAAAACGTGTGCCGGCCAGCGGGCCGGGTCGAGCTCCACGAAATTGCGCGGACCCTGCCAGGTGAATGTTCCGCCGCTGAGCAAGTCCTGAACCTGGTACGGCTGCTGAGGATCGATACCCAACTCGGCCAGCGGCAACTCGATAAATCCGTGCTGCGCCGCGTGAAAGTTCAGATTCACCACCGCCAGAATCACGTTTTTGCCATCTACGGACTGCTTACTATAGCAAACCAGGTGCTCGTTGTCCGTGGCATGGAAGCGCAAACCGGCGTTCGATTGCAAGGCCGGGTTTTCGCGCCGCGCGCGATTCAGTTGCGCAATCACCCCGGCCAGGTTGTTGGGGCCTGTGAAGTCCCAGTGCCGCAGCTGATATTTTTCCGAATCGCGATATTCCTCGCTCCCAGGCTCCCGCGGCACATGCTCCAGGTTCTCGAAAGCCGGCCCGTAGATGCCGTAGTTGGCCGCCAGCGTTCCGGCCAGCACCACGCGGGCAATGAACGCGCCGCGCAGCCCTTCTTGCAAATGGTCGGGAAGAATATCGGGCGTATTGGGCCAGAAGTTCGGCCGAAAGAATTCGCGCACGTTCGTTTGCGTCAGCTCGGTCAGGTACTCGGTGAAATCGGTCTTCGAAGTCCGCCAGGTGAAGTACGTGTACGACTGCGTGAAACCCAACTTCGCCAGCCGGTACATGATCTTCGGCCGGGTGAACGCTTCGGAAAGAAAAATCGTCTCTGGATAGCGGGCCTTGACCTGGCCGATCAGGTATTCCCAGAAGCTAAAGGCCTTGGTGTGCGGGTTGTCGACGCGAAATACCCGCACGCCCTGCTCGCACCAATACAGCACCACGTCGGTCAGCTCTTGCCACAAGGCTCGCCAATCGTGGGTCTCGAAATCAAAGGGATAGATGTCCTGGTACTTCTTGGGCGGGTTTTCGGCATATTGAATCGTGCCGTCTGGCCGCTGCCGAAACCACTGTGGATGCTCAGTCACGTAAGGGTGATCGGGCGAACATTGAAAGGCGATGTCGAGCGCGACGTCGATGTCGCGCTGCCGCGCGGCCGCAACCAGTGCCCGAAAGTCGTCCAGCGTGCCCAGCTCCGGCAGAATCGCCTTGTGGCCTCCGGTGCGGGCGCCGATTGCCCAGGGCGAGCCCACGTCGCCCGGCTCGGCCGTCACAGCATTGTTCTTGCCCTTACGAAACGCGTCGCCGATCGGATGAATGGGCGGCATGTACAGTACGTCGAAGCCCATCTCGGCCAATCGAGGGAGCCAGTCGATAACGTCGCGCAGGGTACCGTGCCGGCCGGCCTCGGGACTGCACGATCGAGGAAACAGCTCGTACCACGTGCTGAAACGGGCGCGGACCGGATCTACCACGACTTCCAGCGGCCGGACCAAGGTTGTCGCATGGGCGCGATCGGGATAACGTGCCACGAGCGCGTGCAATTCGCCCGCCCGCTCGGCCATCACTGCGGGCTCCAATTGGCCGGTGGCCAAAACGGCCTGCCACTCAGCCAGCGAACGGGCATCGTCGCCCGTGGCCCGCTCGGCAGCCTGGCCGACGAGTTGAGCGCCGATTTGCAAATCGACAGCGATATTCTGTCCGGCATCGATACGCTTGCGCAAGTCGCGCAGCCAGGTTTCGAAGCCGTCGACCCAGCCGATGATGGTGTATTCGAAGCGGCCAATCTGGTTGCAGCACAGCTGGCCTTGCCAACGGTCGTTGTCGGGACCTGCTAGCGGCATCTCCTGCCAGTGCAGGTCGCCCAGCTTGCGGCTGGCGAGCACGGCCCGCACTACGTCGTGTCCGTCGGCAAAGACGTCGACGGCCACATCCACCCGCTCGCCGACGGTACGCTTAATGGGGAATCGCCCGCAATCGACCAGCGGCGTCACATTCTCGATGGCAACCCGACGATGGCCTTCAATGGCCTGCAAACCTGGCATATCCATATCGTTCGTCCTAAACATGGCGGGGTCAGAACGCGCCCGCGGCTCGGGCGGGTGCGACCGGTCACGACAGGCTCCTGGTGCATCGGGGGCAACAAGAAAGCCTGATCCTGGCGGGAGAGCTTGCCCATCTGGGAAAGCCTGCGTAATAGTAGCACCCGCCGGCGAGACTGTCCAAAATCTCCGGGAAAAATCGAGGTGCTGAAGCAAGGCCCGCATCGCTTCGTGCCGATCGTGCGGACAGGATGTGATCGGCGCGCAGGCGAGTGAGCGTGGCGTGCGGGCGCTGACCCAAGATTGGCCGCAGTGGGCAGCCCACGTTCGAGCCCGGCGGGCAGCGACCGACAGGATTCGGCACGAAGCGTGCGGGCCCCAAACCGCCGCCTGCCGCAGCGACTTGCCGCAAGAGAGTTTTAGCACCGGCCTTGCCAGCCCGGCGACCAGAAATTAGGATATTTTGTTCACGATCCCCTGTAGCTCAGTTGGTAGAGCAGCCGGCTGTTAACCGGCTTGTCGTAGGTTCGAGTCCTACCGGGGGAGCTGGGGTTAAACCCAAACCGAAACGCAAGTTACGTTACCTGCCGATGGTCGGCAGTGCGGCCTGAAATGATCCGAGAGTCCGGTAAACTACCGGATTCGGACAAACAGGAGTCCGCACCATGTCGTCGACCACGCTTCGCGTCCCCTCTTATCGCCACCACCGAGCCAGTGGCCAAGCCGTCGTCACAATCGATGGCCGTGACATTTATCTGGGCAAGCACAAAAGCGCCGCTAGCCGTGCCGAGTACTCGCGGTTGGTCGCCGAATGGGCGGCCAACGGCGGCACGCTTGCCAACACAAACACGGCAGACCTGACCGTAGCCGAGTTGGCTGCGGCATTTCTGCGTCATGCTCAAGAGTACTACCGTCGCCCCGATGGCACGCCCACCAGCGAACTAAAAAACATCAAGCTGGCTATTCGAAGGCTGAAGCTCTACCACCGCACGCCCGCGGCGAAGTTTGGGCCGGTTGCGCTTGAGACTGTCCGGCACGCCATGATCACCGAGGGGCTGGCCCGCCGCACGATTAACCAGGACGTGAACCGCATTCGCTTGATGTTCAAGTGGGCCACGTCGAAAGAGATGATCCCGCCGACCGTCCTACACGGACTGCAAGCCGTTGCCGGCCTGCGAGCTGGTCGCAGCAAGGCCCGCGAAACCGAAGCCGTGAGGCCGGTTCCTGATCAGTTTGTCGACGCTGTGCTGCCGCACGTTTCGCCCCAAGTGGCGGCGATGGTCCAGTTGCAGCGCATCACGGGAATGCGTTCCGGCGAAGTTACCGCGATGCGGACCTGCGACATCGACACCCGAGGGAAGGTGTGGGTTTACTCGCCTGAGCACCACAAGACGGCATGGCACGGCCACGATCGGCACGTGTACCTGGGGCCGAAGGCGCAGGCGATCCTGAAGCCGTTCCTAAAAACCAATCTGCAAGCCTATCTCTTCAATCCAACCGAAGCTGAAGCCGATCGCAATGGACGGCGTTTCGGCGTAGTTAGCCCTGATCGCAAGACTAAGGTATACCCTAGCGAGATCAGAAGCCGCGAAAAGCGGCGTGCGGCCCGCCAGCGGCGAGGGACAATCCGCAAGGTTACCGACCGCTATAGCGCGATCACTTACTACCAGGCCGTGACCTATGGCATCGAAGCGGCAAACCGGGCACGCCTGGCGGAGGCCAAGACCAAGGGCATCGATCCCGAGCAAGTCGATCTGGTGCCCCACTGGCACCCGCACCAGTTGCGGCACAATGCCGCCACGAATTTGCGCCGGGAGCACGGTATCGAAGTCGCCCGAATCATCCTGGGGCATCGGTCCCCGGCGATCACGGAGGTCTACGCCGAGGTCGACCAGACCAGGGCCGTCGACGTGATGGCCGTCGTCGGTTGAGTTGATAAACTGATTCGTCCGGCTGTGGCTGATCCCCACGTGCTGGCCGTGTTGCTGCGGAGCACCTACCGCGGCGCACGGCTGGCGGC
>CAZPED010000196.1:0-6651 GCA_964585335.1 uncultured Planctomycetaceae bacterium
CGCGAGGATCGATGGCCTTGCCCACGTCGTGCAAGAGCGCTGCGAGCTGAAATTCCTCGTCGTAGGCCAGTTCGTCGCGCGCCAGGTCGAATACCTGCAGGCTGTGGTACAGCGCATCCCCCTCCGGATGCCACTCGACATTCTGCTTAACACTTTCCAACGGCAACAGCAACATGCGGTAGATCTGAAACCGATCGACCGCTTGTTCCGCCTCGGCAATGGCTTCTTCGACGTTCAAGTCCGGGTACGCCTCGTTGAGCAACTGTTCAAGTTCGGCAATGCTCGCGCGTTCGATGGCTTTGCCCGTGATCGAGCTCTTGAACACGTAGTGGGCCAGGTCGCTGGCGTAGACGGTGATTTCGACGGGAAAGCGATCCTGCACGTGAACGTGTGTAAACACGCGCTCCTCGCCGTGTTTACGAACCCGCTTGCGCTCCACGTCGTAGCCAATGCCCTCGGCCTCGAGCGCGCCGACAATGCCTTCGAGCGTATCGGCAAAGACGTGCAGATCGATGTCCGAGCCTTGCCGCACGTGGCCGGTCAGCGTGCTGCCAATCAGCCGCGGCCGGTAGGCCCGCAACAACCGCATGAAGCGCAGCGCTTCAAGCCGCATCTCGCGAAGGTTTCGATCGCGCTGGTCCCCTTCGTACAAACGGGCCAGCAGCTGGATCTCGTCGCGAATTTCCCAATTAGCCGGCAGATCGGCCGGTTTGACCCAGCCTTGGCAGATTCGCCGAGCGGCCTTGAGTTTGGCTCGGTAGTACTCCGACTCCTGCCGGACGTACATTAGCCGGGCCGCCTCGTGGGCGATTTGCCGGCGCAGCTTCTCATTGCTCATGGAACACGATGTGCGCCGAAATCAGGCCCATTCACGCGGCGCTGGGCAGCTACTTGAAGTATAGGGAAAACTCGTTCCTCCGGGCAATGGGGGCTTGGCCAGCCGGCCGTTTGGTTCAAATGCCGCTTGTGCGCATAATAGACCTGGACGCTTCGGGGCCGCGTCTGGCGGCGGCCGATAAGCCCTCATTCTGCAGGTATGGGCGGGGCATGCGCGAGCTGTGGGAACAAATCGTCGCCGATTGGCCGACCGGCGCCGACATGGTGCTGGTGACCTTTCGGTTGCTGCTGGCCATCGTCGTGGGCGCGCTGCCCGGCTTGCAGCGCGAGCGACTGGGACTCCCCGCCGGGCTGCGCACGCACATCCTGGTATCGCTGGGGGCCGCCGTGTTCATGCTGGCGGCGCTCGAAGCCGGCGCCTCGATGAGCGACACCACCCGGGTGATTCAAGGACTCGCCACGGGCATCGGCTTCGTCGGCACGGGGGCCATTCTCAAGTCGGTCCAGCGCCAGGAGGTCAAAGGCCTGACCACCGCGGCCAGCATCTGGGCCGCCGCCGCGCTGGGCACCGCCGTCGGCGCGGGACGGATCTGGCTGCCACTTTTGGGCAGCGTGCTCACGCTGTTCGTGCTGGCCATACTGCGGCAGGTCGAACCGACCACCGAACAAGACGGCTACCGCCGCGGCAATCGCTAGCCCCCTAGCCAAGCAGCCAGTCGACGGCGTTCAGCCAGAACCGGTTGTAGCCTTCCCAATACACGAAGTTGCAGCCCCAGTGCGGCGCGGGATCGGACGTGTAAGCCAATACCCGCCCTTTGCCAAACTGGCCCACGGCTACCATCGGATCGCCCTCGGGCTGCCACCGCGCCAGCACCTGGCATCCGGCGCGGGGCTTGACGATGTTGTACCCCAAGATCAGCGGCATGTCGGCCAGGTCGATGCCCTTGAAAAACGGGTGATCGCTGGCGGCCGCTTCGGCCTTGTAGCCTTCGGTGCTTTCGCGCAAGTCTTCGATGTCGAGACATTCGACGGGCAAAATCTCTTTGAGGCCCGTGCGGCCCCAGCCCCCCTTACCGCATTCGCCGTTGAAGCTGAGCCAGCCGCCCAGAAACATCATCGCCTTGCCGGCTTTGACGGCCTCGACGGTCAACCGCACCCGATCCGGAAACGTCAGCTGCTGCTTGCCGAACTTGGCTCGATCGAAAAACGACGGCGCCAGCTGAAAGTTCTTGCTCTCGACGTCGGAGAAAACAATCAGATCGTAGTCGGCCAGAATCTGCTCGTACTGGCCCGGCCCCAGCTTGTAGAACTCCCAGCTCGGCACACTGTTGACCTGGTGCTGGCCGCTCGATTCGATCGCTTCCTTGAGCCAGGTGCCGTAGTTATAGATTTCCGTGCCCTTCCAGCAGTAATTGAAGGGCGTTTCCGCAAATAGGGGCCCCATCAACACGGCCCAATCGCCGACGTAATAAATCTTTGCCATGCGGTCTTCGCACCCCCGGGGTAAATATGGCCGCGCCCGCCGTGGACGGCCCGAATTTCGGTCAGCTTGTCGCCCGCAGCCCAGCGGCTCCGGCAGGGACCTAGGGTACCCCGAGACACGGCCGGTGTTCAACGGCCGATTTGGCAGCGCGCGAAACGATTGCCGCGCGAGCTGAACAGCTACTTTTCGCCCGGATGATAGGTTCGCTTGGCGTTTGCCAGCACGTCGCTCCACTCGAACGAGGCAGGCTTGAACTGCCGCTTGGAGTACAGTTCGGCCTGATCCATGAAGTGCGGCGACTTGGGGTCCGAGCTTTGGCCGAATTGCAGCACCGTGGCGGCCTGCACCTTGTCGCCAAACTCGTACACGCCGATGAACGAACCACCCACGACGCCGTATTGCTTTTTGCGCTGCGGCGTGGGAGGGACGTAATAGGTATTGAACACCACCCCCAGCGGCCCCGGCGCGCCCGCGCAGGGCAGGCTCGGCAGCGCATCGGAGAATGGGATCGAAGCCGCGTCGGCGTAGTTGGGATGCCGCTGCATGCGGCTGACGTCGCCCCACTTGACTCGCCAATCGCCATAGAACGCTTGCAGCTTACCGGCGGCCGTGACCAGCGCCTGAAACTTCGCCGCCGGATTGTCGACGAACTCGGCCTTCAGCGTTTCCACCGGGTAGCCGCGGCCATAAAGCTCCTCGTACCACAGGGCGCACAGAGTTGTCTGGGTCGAGTCGATCGCCGCACGGCAGTCCCAATCGAGTAGATGGTCGAACAGCGGCTGGGCCTTGGCCGCCAGGGCCGAATTGCTTTGCTGCAGCTGCTTGAGCTCGACGGCCAGCCGCGGCAGGTTCACCAGCGGCCAGTAGAGCGTGGTGTCCCAGGCGGCCGCCTTCCACTGGTCGAAGGTGACGTCGTTCATTTCGCGCAACAGCATCCGCGAGATCTTCGAGCGCCGCTTGTCGTCAAAGCGGTCCTGCACCATGTAGGCCGGAAAGTCGCCGATCGACGGGTTGCCCTCGTCGGTAGTGAAAAACGGCGTGGCATTGCAGCTTTGCACGTAAGCCGACGCCGGATTGAGGATCTGCGGCAAGTCGTCGAATGTGTGCAGCCCCTTCCACTCGGTGCGCGGGTCGGCCCCGTCGACGGGCTTGGTCCAGTCGAACCCCGGGTCGCGCTTCGGCACCGCGCCGTTGTAAACGTAGAAAATATTCCCCGCGTTATCCGCGTAGCAGGTGTTGAACATCTGCAAGTTCAGCTCGCTCATCGCGGCCCGCCACTCGGCCAGATTGCGGGCCTTGGTCATGCGCAGCGCTTGGCGCAGCCGGCTGCCTTCGCTCAATCGGGCAATTTGCACCGCCAGTTGCCGGCCGTCGGGCGCGGTGCCCACGATCGGGCCGTGGTGCGTCTTGCGCAGCGTGAACGTCTTGTCCTGGAAGCCGTCGGCCGTTTTGATCTTGAGCGTCTCCTGCCACTCGGTGGCGCGGCGATGACCGTCGCCATAGCGGTAGCTCAGCTTGTCCTGCGGGTCGTCGAACGTTTCGATCCACACGTCCCCCACGTCGGGTTCGTTGACCGTGTGCGCCCAGCCGAGCGCCTCGTTGTGTCCCATCGTCAGCCAAGGTCCGCCAAAGAATGCCGAGCCGGAGAAGTTGGTGCCTTCACCGCTCTTCAAATGCCCTTCGTAGAACTGGCCGTAGCCGAACCAGGGCTGGTGCGGATTGACAAACAGCATGGCCTTGCCCGACTTGGTGCGGCTGGGACCCAGGGCCCAGGCGTTCGAGCCCACGGCGGCCCGAATCTCTTCCGACACCTTGCGCAGCTGCTTGGGAGCGTGCGTCTTGCCGAACAAAAACTCGAGCAACACGTGCCGCTCGTAGGCTAGCACGTGCCACGGTTCGAAGTGCGCGATCAGCCGCGGCTTAACCTGCGGATTCTTGGCCAGGTAGTGGTTCAGCCCAGCGGTGTAACCCTCGCAAACCGCTTTGAGCGCCGGTTCGATTCCCGCGTAGTCGGCTTGCGCCTGCTTGGGGATCTCGAACGCGCGGTTCAGCAAGTCGGCGTCAACCGCCTTGTCGCCATAAAGTTCGGCGTAGCGACCCAGGCTGGCCACGTACGTGTCTTCGATCTGCCAGAAGTAGTCCTCGGCCTGCGCATAGGCAAAGCCAAACGACACGCTGGCATCGGTGGGCCCTTCGATGTGCGGCACGCCCCATTGGTCGCGGTGAATCGTCACCTGGCCGGCAAGTTTTTCTGCCAGGTCGTCGGCCGCCAACTGGGTGCACGACGTAAACGCCAATACGGCGACAAGAAACCAACAAGACGGCGCGAGACGGGCACTTAACATCGCTCGATACTCCCGGCACGACAAGAGAGGATGGCACGAAAGGCTCACCCAGCTTGCCAGCCCGGCGGGGGCAATGCAAGCATCACCCCTCGATAATTGCCCTGCCCGCATGGCCTCTCAGCCAGCCGGCGGACTAGCGGGCCGGCTTGCCGATGCACCACAGGTGCTCGTCGGTGCGAATAAAGATCTGGCCATCGGCAATGGCGGTCGTCGCGTTGGTCATTTCGCCCAGCGAGTTGGTCGCCAGCAGCTCGAACTTCGGGCCCGCCTTGAAAATGAAGGTGTCGCCGGCCTGGTTCAGCATGTAGATCCGGTCGTCGGCCGTCAGCACCAGCGACGACCACGTGGCATTGTCGCCGGCCGTGGCCTTGAGTCGTTCCTCCCACAGCGTCTTGCCCGTTGCCAAATCCTGGCACTCGACGATTCCCTGCATGTCGTTGATGAAAATTCTGCCCTGGCGAATGACGCCCGTGCCCAGCCGCAGCCGGCTTTTAGGCTGGTGCCAGATGCGGTGTGAGGCGGTCACGTCGCCGCTGCCCCCCGGTCGCACGGCCAGGCAGGCGCGATGGTAACCGCCTAGCGCCACCAGCACCCCCTCACCCCAAATCGGGGACGAATAAACCAGCGATCCCAGCCCGTCACATGTCCAAAGAATTCGCCCGGTGCGAGGATCGAACGCCACGACGCGCTCTGGCAGCGTGACGATTAGCTCATCGCGTCCTTGGGTGCGGATCACCAGCGGCGTGGTGAAGCTGCCACGCAGATCGTCGCCGGGGGCCGGTTTGGCTTCCGGGCCGGGTGCGGGGGGCTTGGGCACGTCATAGCTCCAAACAACCTGGCCCGTCTTCTTGTCGAGCGCCGCGACCAGCTCGCGCTTGCCCGGCCCGAAGCTGACGAAGCACAAGTCGCCGTGCAACACCGGCGAGGCGGCGTAGCCCCACTCATGCTCCTGCACGCCCAAATCGCGGCTCCACAGCTGCCGGCCCTGAAAGTCGTAGCAGAACACTCCGGCCGATCCAAACCAGGCGATCACCCGGCTGCCATCGGTCACGGGCGATGCCGAGCAATAGGGATTCGTCTGATGAGTCGGCTCTTTGGCGTCATAGGTCGTGCCCACTTGCCACAGCTGGTTGCCGGTAGCGCGGTCGAAACACAGCAGGGTTCGCCGATTTTCCTTCTCGATCGGCTGCGTGACGAACACTCGATCTTGCCAGATGATCGGCGTCGAGTTGCCGCGCTCCGGTAGCTTTACCTTCCAGTGAACGTTTTCATCCCGCGACCAGTGCAGGGGCAGATTCTTCTCCGACGACTCGAAGGTGCCCTCGGGACCGCGCCAGTCGGGCCAGTTGTCGCCAACGGCCGCCGCCGCCGCAAGCCACAAGCTGGTCGACGCCAAAGCCGCCACCCACATCGAACCGGTTCGCCGCAGCATACGTCCACACCTCAATCGGCCGCGCCCAGTATCCGGGGCGCCCACGGAGCCCTCATCGGCTTGACACATTCTGCGCCATGACCGCATGATTGTCGATGCGTGGAGCGGTTGCCCATCAGCGGAGCAAGTTGAGTCGTCATGAGCGCATTGGTCGGCGGTATCGAAGCGGGTGGAACCAAGTTCGTTTGCGCGGTGGGCACGGGCCCGGGCGATATCCGCGCGCAAATTCGCATCGCCACCACCACGCCGGCCGAAACGATCGGCCAGTCGATTGAGTTCTTTCGCGCGCAGCAGGCGCTCGGGCCGATCGCGGCCGTGGGCATCGCCTCGTTTGGCCCCATCGATCCGTGCCCCGGCTCGCGCACGTTCGGCTACATCACGTCGACGCCCAAGGCGGGCGGGGGCAACACCGACTTTGCCGGCGCCGTGCAGCGTGCCCTGGGTGTGCCGGTGGGCTTCGACACCGACGTAAACGTGGCCGCCCTGGGCGAATGGCGCTTGGGCGCCAGCCAGGGGCTGGACGACTGGAGGTACCTGACTGTCGGCACCGGGAT
>CAZPED010000197.1:0-6651 GCA_964585335.1 uncultured Planctomycetaceae bacterium
TCGCGTTTTCCGGACAGACGCGACTACAGGCCGGGCACCCCTTGCGGCAGTTATCCGGCTGTTCGACGAGGATCGTCTCCTGGCGGTCCACGCCGTACACGCCGAACAGGCAGAAGTCGATGCACTCCATGCAATTCGTGCAGCGGCTGTAGTCGATCACCGGATACCAGCGCCGCGCCGCCGCTTCGTCGACGCGCGTGGGCTGCTGCTGGCCACCGTCGGGCGATGTCGCGGCTGGCGGCGACGACTGCGGGCTGGCGGCCGCGCCCAGGATGTTCAACGTTCCCGGAGGCGACGCCGAACCGGGATCCAGGTAGCGCGATAGTTGCTCGGGCTTGGGGGCGCCGCCAATCCAGTCCATCAGCCCCACGGTCGCCACGCTGGATTCCGCCACGATGCGTTTGACCTCGGCCAGAAAGGGCTCGGCACTGCGGTGCGCGGCCAGCGGCAAGTGATAGATCAGCCGGTTGGGCACGTTGCGCGCGCCGACCCGTTGCTTGTCCTCGGCTGCCGCTTCCTCTTCGGCCTCGTCGAGTTCGTCGTCGTCATCGGCCTCGAACTTAAGCAGCGTGCGGCCTTCGCGGCCCTTGATGCCCGCGCGGTCGAGCGTCCAGTGCGCGGCGCGGGGATAGAGCCAGCTGCACACGATCATGTCGCCCGTGATGCCTTGCAGGCAGAGCACGCCGGTGCTACCGGGCGCCAGATCGTAAAGGTGCGGAATCACGGTGACTTCCACGCCCTGCTCCATGAGCAGACCGCCGACGAGCGTTTCTTCGAGCGATCGCTTGTCGGGATGGGCGCTTTGCCCTTGCGAGATGACAACCGTGACTTTCTTGGCCATTGGACTTTCTGGGTCGGGGGAATCGCTCCGCGAGCTGCGTCGCGTTACTCGTTGAACTGTCCCTTGATCGTGCGCTCGGCCACTTTCCAGGCCGCGTCCAAGTGTATCAGGTACTCTTCGGGCGACAACAATCCCTCGCCCGGGCCGGCGATCTCGAACAGCCAGCCGCGCCCGTACAAATCGACGTTAATTGCCGAGGGATCGGCGAGCAAGTCGTCGTTGAAGCGCGTCAGGTGCCCCGCCACGGGAGCATACAGCGAGCTTTCCGCCTTGGAACTTTCGATCGAGCCAATTTCCTGGCGTTCGCGCAGGCGTGTGTCGGCATCGACCGACCAGTCGAGAAAGTATACGTCCTGTAGCAGCCGCACGGCGTAGGCCGAAAACCCAAACCGGTGCCCGCCGGCTACCGGCGCGGCCCACATGTGGTTCTTGGCGTACTGGCGATCGGTCGGAAGGCGGGCCTCGAACTTGCCCATCATGAAGACGAGCTCGCCGCTCATGTATAGCGAACCCCGCGATGCTCGGGCTCGAAGAAGGCCGGCAACAGCGAGTCGGCCCGGAGCAGCCCTGCGCGGGTCAGGTTCACCTGGTCGGCATCGAACGACAGGTACGACTCGCCCTGGAAGTGGCTCCATTCGTCGCGCCAGTGCTCGATGATGTCGACGCCGAACTTGCCGCGGAAATAGCCGGCGTCCAAGTGGCCGGTCTTCAATTGCAGAATCATTTCGCGCACCAGCGCCTGGTGCGGCGTGGGCTTCAAACCGCGATAGAGCGGCAGCTCGCCTTTTTCCAGGCGGCCCACGTAGTTTGGCCAGTCGGGCTCGTTCTGGTAGTGAACCCCCGAAGCGTGGCCAAAACTGGCGACGCCCGTGGCCAGCAGATCGGCGCCGTGCCACAGGTTGTCGCGGTAGCTGAAGTTCACTTTGTTCTTGTCCTTGACCATCGTGTAGGCGCTCGAACCCGAGTAGCCCGCGGCGGCCAGCTCGTTAAAGGCATAGTCGACCCAGGCGCGCTTGGTGGGCCAGTCGGCCACGGGCGACTCGACGTGGTTGCCGAGCATGTCGCGCGAGATCACGGTGTTGAACGGCAGCTCCATCTGATAGATCGTCACGCTGTCGGGCTGCAGCTCAATGGTGCGGCGAACGCAATCTTTCCAGTTGTCCCACGTTTCGCCGACCATGCCGGAGATCAGATCGATGTTGACGTTCGGAAAGCCCGCGCCGCGAATCCAGTCCCAGGCCTTGTAGACTTCGCCCGAGAGGTGCGCGCGGCCGTTTTCCTCGAGCACGTGGTCGCTGAAGTTCTCGACGCCCAGGCTGAGCCGGGTGACGCCCAGCTCGCGCAGCGTGCTGACCTTGGGCTGCGAGAGGGTGCCCGGCTCGCACTCGAACGTGACTTCCTCGGCTTCGTTCCAATCGATGTTGGCCCGCAAGCGATCGACGAGCGACGTCAATTGCTTGGCGCTGAGGAACGAGGGGGTGCCGCCGCCAAAATAGACGAAGCGGAACGGCCGGTGGCCCATGATCGGCAACTTGCTGACCAGCTCGATCTCGCGCGAAAGCGCCGCCACGTAGGTTTCCACGTCCTGCGAGTTCTTGTCCGTGTAAACGCGGAAGTAGCAGAACTTGCAGCGCTTGCGGCAAAACGGAATATGCAGGTACAAGCCAAGCGGCGCGGGTTCGGCCTGGCCCGGCGGACAAACGGGCGGAGCCCCCAGGGCGGCGCGCACGTCGGCCAAGGCTTCGGCGTTCCACTGCGAGAACGGCGGATAGTTCGAGATGAAATAGCTGCCGACTTCCGTCTTCGTGGTTTCAACGGCCATCGCTTACGCTCGCTATTGCCAAAGGCTTGTAATACTCTCGGTCGTCGGCGCGGCGCCGGGCGCCAGGCTCACTTCGACTTGGCGCCAAAACAATACAACGTGCCGTCCGTGTTGCCGATGACGAGTCGGCCTTCGGCAATGGCTGGCGAAGCGACGAAGTCGCCGCCGGCCTGGTAATCCCACAGTTTCTTGCCCGTCTTGCGGTCCAAGGCATAGAGCCGCCCGTCGGACGAGCCCACGTAAACGCGGTTGCCCACGACGACGGGCGACGAATCGACCCGCGACCGGGTGGCAAAACGCCACAGCTCGTGCCCGTCCTTGGCATCGAGCGCGTAAATCTGCTTGTCGCGGCCGCCAAAGATCACGGCCTCGGGCGTAACGGCCGCCGACGAGCGAAAAGGCATGTTGCGTGGCGACTTCATCGTCCAGCTCACTTTCGCCTCGCGCCAGTCGATGGCGAAGAAGCTGGAACCCTCCGTGCCAAAATAGACACGCGAGCCGCCAACACCTGGCGTCGACCCCGTGGGCGCGTCGATGTCGACCGACGCAATTGCCTCGCCCTTCTCGACGTCGACGATGTGCAGCTTGGCATCGCAGCCGGCCAGAAAGGCCCGGCCGTCGACCACCGTGGGCGAGCAGCGAATCTGATCGCCGATCGAATACTTCCAAACCAGCTTGCCGGTCGCCGCCTCGTGGCAATAGAGCGTGGCGTCTTGCGAGCCGTACAGCACCTTGTCCTTGTAGAAGTTGGCGCCCGAATTGATCTCGCCGGTTGCTTCGGCGCCCCACAGCGGCTTGCCCGTGGCGGCTTCGAAGCAATAGAACTTGCCGTCGGTGTCGCCGGCGAACACGCGCCCGTCGCGCACGGCGGCCGGCGCGCTAAAGCCCAGCTCGGTGTGATACTTCCACTTCAGCGAGCCGTCGGCCAGCGACAGCGCGTACAGGTTGCCGTCCAGGCAGCCGGCAAACACCAGCCCGTCGGCAATGGCCACCGTGGCCTCGAAGCCGTGTTGCTCGACTGAGAACTTCCACAGCACTTCCAGGTTTTCGGCCAGCGGTCCGGGGGCGATGCCGTTGCCCAGCGTGTCGCCCCGAAAGACCGGCCAGGCGCTGGCCGTCGCCGTGGCGGCGCTGGCAGCCTGGCCCTTGGCGGCGTCGGCCCCGCGCGCGGAAAACCCCTCCGACAGCCAGAGCGCGGCGGCCAGCAGCATCCACACGTTCGTGCCTTGAGAGAGGGTCAGTCGCATATCGGGCCGAAGTAAGGGGTAACCAGGAAGCTCAGAATACTAGAAGGCCGCCTCATATAAGGCCAGCAGGTCCGCTTCTCCTACCCTACGCGGGTTGAAGCTGCCGGTCCACTGCTTGGCGGCTTCGGCCGCCAGCTGGGGGAGTTTCTCGCGCTGCACTCCGCAGGCCGATAGCCGCTCGGCCAGTCCCGCCTCGCGCGCCAGCCGGGCCACGTAGTCGGCCAGACCCTGACAACCGCTGTCGGGCGGGGGAAAGCCGTTGGCGCCGACGGTGCCTTCGAGCAAGTCGGTATACCAGCCGCCAAACTCCTCGCCGTTAAAGCGAATCACGTGCGGCAGCATCAGGCCAATCGCCTGGCCGTGCACGATGTCGTAGTGCGCCGTCAGCGGGTTGGCCAGCGCGTGCGTGGCCCCCAGCATCGAGTTTTCGATCGCCAATCCCGCGAAGCACGCGCCCAGCTGCATGCCGCCGCGGGCGTCAAGATCTCCGGGCTCGGCCAGTACGCGGGCGAAGTTCTCGCCCAGCAGCAGCCAGGCCTCGCGGCTGAAGGCCAGCGAAACCGGATTGCGCACCTTGGTAACATAGGTTTCGAGCGCGTGGGCAATGGCGTCGATGCCCGTCAGCGCCGTCACGCGCTGCGGCTGCGACACCGTCAACGTCGGGTCGAGCAGCGCGATGCGGAACGAGGCCTTCTTGTCGCCGCAGGCCATCTTGGCGTGCGTCTTCGAGTCGGAGATCAGCGCGAACGACTGGGTCTCGCTGCCCGTGCCGGCGGTGGTCGGTACGGCGATCATCGGCAGCATGGGGCGCGTGGCTTTGCCCACGCCCCAGTAATCGTGCATGCGGCCGCCGTTGGAGTAGAGAAAGTTGATTCCCTTGGCGCAGTCCATCGAGCTGCCGCCCCCCAGCCCCACGATCAGCTCGGGATCGTAGCGCTTGGCCAGGGCCAGCCCGGCGTCGACGTTATCGGTGGTGGGGTTTTCGGCCACGCCGTCGAACAGCGTGGCCTCGATACCCGCCTTGCGCAGCGAAGCCAGCCCGCGCTCGGCATGCCCCACGGCCACGATGCCCGGATCGCTCACCACCAGCGCCCGGCGCGTGCCCAGCTCGCCGGCCAGCGCTCCGAGTGTGTCGATCTTGTCCGGCCCAAAGACGATTCGCGTTCGCGGTTGATAGTCGAATGGAATCATGCGGCAGGACTCGGGCGGGACAGCGGCGGCGGCGACGATGACTTCTTTGGCAATGTACTAACGCATCGCCGCCAACCGCTCCTGGGGCAACTGATACGCGCGGGCACGGAAAAGAAACTCGACGATGTTCCCTTCGTGCGGCTGCAGCCAATCGAGCTTGATCGTCGGAATCGCGCCGATGTTCAAACGGTCGATGTGCGTGGCATCGGTCAAGTCGCGTTGGAACGCGGGATTGTCGGTAATCGCCGTGCAGACCAGTGTCGGACCGATCGATTCGAGCATTTTCTCCTGCGGGCACTCAACCACGCTGACGAACGGGAACATGTACTCGGCCTTGGCCAGCGCGTTGGCGGGCGACTTGCAGTGGACCACCACGGGGCGCAAGTACGCGCAGCGCTCGAACTCGACCAGCCGGTCGCCGTACTTCGACGTCATGTCGGTAACGCCGTCTTCGCGCAGGCCCGCCTCGATTTGCTTCCAGATCGCCGGCGCGGCACCGGGAATCGTAAAGGCGGCCAGACCCGACTTGGGATCCTCGGGGGGCAGCACCGGCACGGGGCCGATGCGCTCGGCCAGCGCCTGGGCAATCTCTTTGGTGTGGCGCGAAGCCCAGATACCCGAGCAGTTAATGCAGCCGCGGCCGCTGTTCAGATAAACGCTGTCGGCCATCAGGTCGATGTATTTCTCCCACTGGTCGACAATGTCGTCGCCCAGCAGAATCTTGCTGAAGCCCGGACCGTGCGCCTGTACGCGGGGGTCGCCCTTGTAGCGTTCCACCGTGGCGGTGCCGCCAAAGATCATCGACCGCTCGCAATTGGCCAGCACCGCTGCGCCCACGTCGGGGCCGCCGGGGTAAATCGAAATCGCTTCGGCCGGAATGCCGGCCTCGGTAAAGGCCGCCGTCATGCGATACGGCGTCCAGGGTTCCTGCGGCCCCGGTTTGAGCACCAGGCCAATCTGCATCGGAATCACCGGCATCCACAGCGTGTGCACGCCGGGCGAATTCGACGGCAGCACCAGCCCCACGGCCGAGGCCTGCGCCTGGTAGCTAACCACCACGCCGCGGTTTTCCACCCCGTAGCCGCGCGAGAGGATGTTCAGATCCAGCCCGCGCGTCAGCGCGTCGAGCATTTGATCCATGTGCGAGAGCACGAAGTAGTTCTTGGCCATGTTGGCCTTGCACATGTGCTCCGGCAACCCGGTCGAGGCCGACTGCATGTGGGCAAATTCGTCGGGCGACTGCGTGCCGTCTCCCAAGGGCAACGTGGCGTTGAGATACAGGTCGCCGGCCTTTTTGACCCGTTCGATCAGCTCGTCGCAGGGAATCGACCGCAGCGCGGCCCGGGCGGCAGAGGCCTTGCGCATGTCACGCTGGAGCAGACCGCCATTGGCCTGGCTGACCTTGGCGATCGGCTCGCCGGTCTTGAAGTGCACTACGTTGTCCACTTCCAGCGAGTCGTAGGGCTTGCCCCAGCGCAGAATCGGAATGTTGAGCATTTTGTTCAGTGGTCAGGGGTCAGTGATCAGAACAGAAGTAATCGTACGCAAGG
>CAZPED010000198.1:0-6635 GCA_964585335.1 uncultured Planctomycetaceae bacterium
GCTGCGATTCGGCGCTAGCGCACCTGGCCGGCAGCCTGGGCGTGCCGGTTTGGGTTGCGCTGAGCTTTGCCGCCGACTGGCGCTGGCTGTTGGGGCGAACCGACACGCCTTGGTATGCTTCGATGCGGTTGTTCCGGCAGCGCGCAGAGGGCGATTGGGGCGAGCTGTTTCGCCGTCTCGCCGACGAACTTCGCGGGTTGCCCAACGAACAGCCGGGCCGGCCGACCCCTTGAGGCCCAGAGCTCATGACCCCGCTAGCGTCGCCAGCAAGAGGGGCGGCGGCTCGCGCGGCAAAAACGATTAGGCTGAGTTTTTTGCCTCCGGCAACCGATTTAGCTGGGGGCGTGCGCCGGCGCCTGCCGATGGCGCTATAGACTCTTTGTTGCGCTCGATTCGGCCCCGAAGCCAGGTGTCGCGATGCGTTGCCGGATTCGCCCCGCGGTGCTAGCCCTGCTGGCCGTGGCCCTGCTGCCAATGGGCCGGGCGGCGGCGATCGACACCCATTACGGCGAAGACCCCGTACCAGGCGCGCACTGCGTGAAGGGCTCGATCTGTTACGGCTATGGGGTCGATCCGATTCCGGACCGCTCGCCCCTGCAGCGCTTTCAAGACTGGCGAGCGATTCGCAATAAGCGCAAGTACGGCACGGCGGCGGCTAGCGAACAGCCACAGTCGGCCAGCCCCAACGCCGTGGCCAATCAGCCGGCTGGGGCGCGGTCGCCGTGGGATGGTCCCGTGCGGTTGATCCGCTTGCCCCGCCCCTAGGCGGTTTATCGCCAGCGGGCTATTTCTTCTTGCTCGCCGGCCCCACCAGTTCGATCCGCACTCCTGCCGGGTCGATGACGAAGGCAATCTTGCCGCTGCCAAAGGCGAAAGGTTTCGACTCGAAGTTCACGCCCTGGGTTTCCAGCTGTTTGGCCGCTTCGTCCAGGTCGTCGAACGACCAGCTGATGTGATCGACCGAGCGCCCCTTGGTGGCGGCCCGCTGGATGTCTACCTGCTTGGCCAGCAGCCACACGTCGCCGTAGCGAATGCCCGGAATCAGGCCGGCGAACTTCGCCTTTTCACCACCGAAGGCTTGCTCGTACCAGGCGAGCGCCTTGGCCGGATCGGTGACGGCCAGGTGCACGTGATGAAAGCCTTCGATCTGCGGGTCCTCGACGATTTCGATCAACGTGCCCCAAGGATCTTTGACGAATGCGAACTTGATCGGCCCTTCCTGCTCGACCGGCGAGACGATTTCGACGCCAGCCTCGCCCAGCTGCTTCAGCTTGGACTCGAGGTTCGGACACGAGAAGCCGATGTGGTCGACCGTGCTGCCCACGCTGCCAGGAAAGCCCGGCTTGGCCTGAAAGAAGATGAAGGTGGTTTTGCCGAACGTCGTGGCGCTGAAGAAGCCCAGCTTTTTGGCCTCGCCGCCAAACTTGTCGGCGTACCACTTCGATGCGGCCGGTGCGTCGGGAGCGTTTAAGTGCACGTGATGAAACTTGGCCGCGTGCGTGGTCGCGCTGGCAAAAAGCCAAACGAGCGCCGCGAGTGCCACTTGGAATCGTCCGCCTGGTCGATGCCTCAGCTGAATGGCCGGGGGCTCAGCGTTACGGGCGGGGCGCGAGCTCGTTTGCAGTACAGGAGCATCGCCGCGTGCCGACTGAATGCTGGAACCACCGCGCGCACGCTGCGCGCGGCGTCCGCTGTCGGCAGATCAGAATACCCGGCCCCCAGGCAGAATCAATCATCTGGGGACAAACGGTTCGAACTAGCGAGGCGCGCCGCCGCGTCCCTGGCCAGCCGGGAAGTAGTGCGAGTTGTTCATGAAGTACGAGGTATGGCCCGTGGCGCTAATACCCCGTCCACTGCCGGACGCCGTCGGGCTAAACGTCGAATTCACTTGCGATTGCAACCGCTGCAGCGAGTTGCCTTGCCGGCGAATGGCGTCCTGCTGGTCGACCAGCGGGCGCACCAGGCTCTGGTAGTTCGGCACGCTGTTGAGCTGGTTGTTGTTGTTGAGCAAATTGAGGTAAGGGCTAACCGTCGGACCGTTCGGATTGTCCGAATGGCCGCGATAACCGAGCACGTTTTGGGCCCAGGCCGACTCGCTGGCAGCGAGCGAAATCATTAGTGCCGCGAAGGCCATCAACCACTTGCGAGCGTTCATCGGGTGCTCCTCTCAGGTTTGACTTCGACCGCTCGGTCAAACTCCCTTCATTTTAGACCGATGCGCCCGGCTTGCAAAGCAAATTCCACCCAGGGCGCCTGGCCGGCAAGGTTGCTTCCTGCCGGTTGCCCCGGCCAGGCCCGCCCCCCCGGGAACGGCCCGCTGGGCCCGCTCTGCTCAGCCCGCGTAGGCTGTTTCGGCGTGGGCCAATAGCGACAGCAGCTCACCCAAAAACGTGACGATGACGGCTACGTAAAGAATTCCGGTAGCGCTTTGGGTGTTGGGAATTTTGAGCGTCTTCCAGGTCATGACCGCCAGCAGCAATGCACCGAAAATGCCCGCTAGCCAGCGTAGCGCAATAAACAGCCAGCCCTCGGTGGTTGGCCAGCCGGCCAGCGAGATTTGTCGAGCCAGCTCGGCGCCTTCGACCGCGCCCCGCAGCACGACCACGGCGCCCATCAGCACGACCAGACGCTCGAGCGGCCCAATGGCCATTGTCGGCGAGTTGAGATACCAGTGCCCCAAGAACATCGCGGCAATGGTCACGCCCAGCACCAGCCCGCTCGTCAGTGAATCCGCGGCCGCCAGAACATTGGCCGCCGTGCCAGCCTCGGCCGGCCAGGCCGTGGCGTCCCAAGCTCCCCAGAGCGTTACCAGTGCCAGGATCGCCAGCAGCGCGATGCCGGCCCGCGGCTTTTCGTACAGCCAGACAAGCGAACCCACGTAGCTGAGAATCGCCGCCGCCAGGGGCGGGGCGAGCGCGAAGTGCTCGGGCGCGCTCCAGGCCACCATCGTGGCCAGCACGTTCAACCCCAACAGCACATACAAGTGATTTCGATAGTAACCGCTGGTCACTTGCCGGGGGCTGGTAACGGCCATGCCCAGGGCCAGGCCAAAGGAAAGCCGAAAAATGAACTGCGTCAGAATGGACACGGCGACCCCACGGGCTGGCTTCTAACTCTTCGGGCGAAGTTGACCGATCCGCCCAGCGTGGCTAACGTCGTCCGCCGTAGATCAGGTTCATCACCTCGGAACGGCTCGACAGATTCGAGCGGAACAGCCCTTTCATGGCCGACGTCACGCACAGGCTGCCCGGTTTGCGGATGCCGCGAATCGTCATGCAGGTGTGCGTGGCCTCGACCACCACGGCCACGCCCTTGGCGTCCAACTCGTCGACCAGCAGGTTGGCGATGGTTTCAGTCATCCGCTCCTGCACCTGCGGCCGGCGGGCGACACCCTCGACCACCCGGGCCAGCTTGCTGAGGCCAATCACCCGGCCGTTGGGAATGTAGCCGATATGGGCCTGCCCCATGAAAGGCAGCATGTGATGTTCGCACATGCTGTTGAAGCTGATGTCGCGCACCAGCACTAGCTCGTCGTACTGCTCGGAGAAGAACTTGCGGAGATGGACGCGCGGGTCCTCGTGCAGGCCCGCGAACAGCTCGGTGTACATCCGCGCCACGCGGGCGGGCGTTTCCAGCAAGCCTTCGCGATCGGGGTCTTCGCCGACGGCCGCCAGAATTTCGCGCACGGCTCGGGCAATACGCGGCTCGTCGACCGGCTGAGTGCGCAGCGGACGCTGAACGCTCTCGGCTTCGCCCGTCAGGCTGCCCAGGTCGGAATCGGAAGTGTCTTGGTCGTTGGTGGGCTGAAAGGATGGCATACGCCGATCTTAAAAGCTGGTTGCCGCGCGGACAAGGAGTGCCGTGCCGGGGGCCCGGCTCCCGAGGCTCAATTCGCGCTGAATTCGGGCGGAAAACCGCTGGCGACGCTGGCTTGCAGGGCTTCGTTGGCGGCGGCCTTGAGGTGCGTGACGAGCGCCTTGGCGCGGCGATCGACGTTCTGCTCGGCCAGCAGCGCCTGTTTGGCGGCCACGACCAGGTCGAGCGCGTAGCTGATTACGTCGGTCAGCGTGCCCAGCGAGATGGAATCGACCGACAACTGGTTGAACAGTTCGTCGGCATCCTTGATGCACGGCAGCATGTTCTCAAACGCCCGGATCAGCTTGCGCCGCAGATTGGGGCGCAGCTCGGCGCCCCCTACCGGGTACTTATCTTCGAGCACTTCGACCTCGGCTTCGCGATAGGCCTGCTCGGCGGGCAGCTCGCTTACGATGCGTACCCGGCGCAGACCCAGCAGCAGCATGTTGTAGCGGTCGCCCGGCTGCGCTTGCCAAGAGAGCACCCGGCCCAGGCAGGCTACGGGGGCCATTGGCGGCCGGCCCTCGTAATCGTACTCCCAGCCGGGATTGAGCAGTGCCATGGCAATCAGACGGTCGCCGGCCAAGGCGTCGTGCAGCAGGCTGACGTAGCGGGGCTCGAACACGTGCAGCGGTTGGATGACGTGGGGAAACAGCACCAGGTTGGGCAGCGGAAACAGCCTCGCGCGCCCCGAGAACTTTTCGCTCTCAAACGACATGTCGTTGCCGCAGTGACCCATACGCTTTCGACCGGGTGCGATCGCTTGAGTGGGTGCCTTTGCGCCTCTCGAACTGGCGCGGACCTGGCGGTTTCAGCCGCCGCTCGACGGCGCTGGCTGTAAATGAATTTCGGGAATCAGTTCCGGATCGACTTCCAACTGCGGAAACTCTTCGGTGCTGGCCGTCACTTCGGCAAAGCAGCGCTGGAACTCGGCCAGAAACTTCTCCAAATCGATGCCCTCGTGCCAGGGCCGGTACGGTTCCAGGTAGCTACGCGTGCTGAAATACAGTTTGCGGGCGCCGCGGATATTGCCGTTGCCAAAGTGGTGCAGGGCCACGGCCGCTTGAATCAAACCTTGATAAAACTTGCGCGAGGGCCCCTGATATTCGGTCCACAGGGCCTCCCACGACTCGTGGCTCTCGAAGAAATCGCAAACGTTGAAGTGCTCGATTCCCTCCAAGTACAGCGGCGAATACGCTTCGTCAGACATCGGTTCGTGCGAGTGTGGTGCCGTGGATCTCACTGGCACACCATTATAGGCTTGCGCAAACAAGCCGGCCAGCAACTGCCGTGCGTGCACTCGCATGCCAAATCGCTACAATCCGCACGCCCTGCGTCGCTCAATCGCGCGACGTGATCGATAGCACGAACTGCAAGATGTACCAGAAGAGCAGGGCCACCGAGGCAAACAGGGCCAGCGACGCCGCCACGTGCTGCCCGATGCGGTAGTGATGCAGCACGTTGGATGTGTCGTAGAGGATGTAGCCGCTGGCCAGCAGGATCATCGCGCCCATGAAGAACAGACCGAGATTGAACTGAAAAATCGCCCCGCACAAGATCACGGCCAGGGCCACGAGTCCGCCCACCATGAGTGCCGTGCGCAGGAACGAAAAGTCGGCGCCGGTCATGAATACGATCGCCGTCAGTCCGGTGAAGACGACCAGCGTGAGCAGGGCCGCCATCGCGATCGGATGCGAGTCGGGCGGAGAAAAGGCTTCGGCGATATAGAGTAGCGGCACGAAGATCACGGCTTCGGCCACGACGTACAGCCCCAGTCCCGCGTATTGCATGGCGAGTGACGTGGAGGAATTGGCCCAGCTGTTGGCAACGACACTGACGCCCATGAACGCGCCGAGCACGATCAGCCAGCCCCAGCGATTGCCGAGCACCAGGCTCACGGCGTCGCCCACGCCAGGCAAGCTGAGCAGCACGGCCTCGATGCCCATGAACGCCAAGACCGCGCCGGCCAGGTGCAAATAGGTGAGGCGGATGAAACGCGCGCGCTCGCTGGTCTCGGCCTCGGCGGCAATCAATCCCCAGCTGCGGTACGGATTATCGGCGTAGCTCATGGCATTGGGTCTCGACGTGTGTTTGGGAGTTCGAACGACTTACGCGCGTGGGACGATCCGCGTCCCTCACTCTAATGGTTATGGACAGACTGTCAAGCAAGCCGACGGTGCGCCCGCGCGGCTGCCCGGCGAGCCTCTTTCGGACCTGCTGGGGACTGATAAGATAACTCTAGCTTGCGACTTCCCGGGCTCTGGAACGAGGAGAAATGCCGTGGTCTTGACGCCAAGTACGATGCTGCCGCTGGGGACGAAGGCCCCCGCGTTTTCGCTGCCGAACGTGGACGGACGCGATGTCTCGCCGGCCGATTTTGCCGGTGCGCCGGCTTATGTGATCGTCTTTATGTGCAATCACTGCCTGTACGTGAAGCACATCGCACCCGAGCTGGCCCGGCTGGCCAGCGAGTATCAGGGGCGTGGCGTGGCCTTCATTGCCATCAATTCGAACGACGTGGCCAGTCACCCGGCCGACTCGCCCGAGCAAATGATTCACGAGGTTGAGGAGCGCGGCTACACATTCGCCTACCTGTTCGACGAGACCCAGGACGTGGCCAAGGCCTACAAAGCGGCCTGCACACCCGATTTCTACGTCTTCGACAAGGAACAAAAGCTCGTCTATCGAGGCCAGCTCGACTCCAGCCGGCCGGGCAACAACGCACCACTGAACGGCCAGGACCTGCGCGCCGCGCTCGACGCGGTGCTGGCCGGCAAGCC
>CAZPED010000199.1:0-6633 GCA_964585335.1 uncultured Planctomycetaceae bacterium
CGGTTAGGCTTTGCCGTGCCTTCGGCACGCGCGGCCGTGGGTTGCAGCCAGTGCAACGCCCTGGGCTATCGCGGCCGGCTGGTGCTGGCCGAGATGCTCACCGTCAACGCGCCGGCCGTCACCCAGGCGATATTGCGGGGGGCCGATGTTGCGGCAATTGAATCGGCGGCCCGCCAGGCGGGCATGATCGACCAGTGGCAACGCGCCGCGGCGGCAATTGCCGCGGGAAGAACCAGCCCGGCCGAGGCGCGCCGCGTGCTCGGATTTGGCCGCCACGAGAGCTGAATTGTCTGGCATCTGGCCGCCACGCCCGGTTATATTGCCCTTACACTTGCGAGCCGCTGGGAACCAACCCGGAACAGGGGGGCGGCCGAAGGTGTCCCTGGCGAGGTCACTTTCGCGTGTCATCGAGTCTGTCGGTCGACGATCTCGTTGCGCTCAATGAGGAACTGGCGGGGCTGGTGCGCGCCGGCGTTCCGCTCGATGCCGGGCTGCGGCGCTGGGGCCGCGACGTCGGGGGCCGGCTCGGCCGGCTGACCAAGGAACTGGGCCAGCGGCTCGCGCGGGGCGAGAGTCTCGATGCGGCGCTGGCCGCCGCCGGCGGCGGAGTGCCGCCCGTCTATCGTGCCATCGTCGTGGCGGGCCTGCGCAGCGGACGGCTGACCACGGCGCTCGAGACGGTCACGCTCACCGCGCGGAGCCTGCAACTCGCGCGCGGCGACATCCTGCTGGCCACGCTCTATCCGCTCGTGCTACTCATGGCCGGCTATTGGCTTGGCTTCGTTCTGTTGTGGGGCGTGCTGCCGCGCATCAGTTTGCTTTACGAACAAGCGACCCCCTGGTGGCTGCAAGGGCTGATCGACGCCGGCCAAGCGCTCGCCGCGGCGGAGGTCTCGATTCCACTGACCGACCGCCAACTGCCGGCCGTCTGGTTGCCGCCGCTGGTGGTCTTGGTGCTGTTTTGCCTGTGGTGGTGGCGCACCCGGCGGGCCCTGTTTGCCGATGCCACCGTGGCCAGTCGCTGGCTAGTCTGGATACCGCCCGCAGCGCGAGTGGCGCGACAAGCACAGACCGCGGCACTGGCCGAGTTGCTCGGTGCGCTGGTCGAGCACGACGTGCCGCTGGGCACGTCCGTGCGGCTGGCTGCGGCCAGTTCCTCGCGGCGCCGAATCGAACACATTGCCGAGCAGACGGCCGCGGCGATCGAGCGTGGCCAGCCGCTCGACGCGGCGGTGCTCAAACGTCTGTGGGGAGCGCCGATCGGTTGGCTGCTCTCCTACGGCGGCGACCAACGTTCGTTCGTCACGTTGGCGCGGCACATTGCCATGACAAATCGCGATCGAATGCGGATCGAACTCAACTGGCTCAACTGGTATCTGCCGGCCCTGCTGGCCGTGACGGTCGGCGGCGCCGCCACGCTCTTGGCTGCGCTAGCCCTGTACATTCCCTTCACGCAACTGCTCCAAGCGCTTAGCCAGGTGAGCCAGCGAGGCGGGCGCATCCAATGAATCAACCACGATCGCCAAACTTGACGGCCGGGCTGGCAAAACTGACCACCGCCGAAGCGCTCGAACTGGCCACCTGCCTGTCGCAAGCGGCAGCGTCGGGGGCGCCGCTACCGGTCGCGCTGCGGGCCGCCGCGGCGCATGGCATTTCAAGCGCCCAATCGGCTGCGGTTGAACAACTGGCCGCCGCGATCGAGGCTGGCGCCACACTTGACGAGGCCGTGGGGGCAATCGCCCCGCGCCTGCCGCCCCGCACGCGCGACATGATTTCCGCCGGCGCGCGATCGGGCCGCCTGGCCGAGACCCTCGAGCAAGTGCTGGCCGAGCAGCGGGTGATCGACACGCTCGACCGCCAATTCTGGCAAGCGATCACCTATCCAGCCGTCCTGTTGGCGATTCTCGCGGCCTGGATGCTGTTTGTTTCCATGTGGATCGTGCCGGGCATGGATCTGGCCGGCCTGCTTGACGACTTCGAGGGCATTGATCGGCCGTCGGCGGTGCAACCGATGGACCGTCTCGTCGAGTTTTCCACCGTCGCCCCTCGGGCGCTAGTCGCGCTGGCCGTGGCAGTCGCGCTGGGGGTGATCGTCACCTGGCTGGTTGGCGGCACAGCCGGGCTCAGCCGACTGGCGGCCTGCTTGCCGCTAGTTGGCCGCGCCTGGTGGTATCGTGGCCTGGCCGAGTTCAGCGGTCTGCTCAGCGTGTTCCTGGCCCAGGGCCAAACGCTCCCCGAGGCCCTGCGACTGATCGCGCAAGCGGCCCGCGATCCGGCCGTGCGTCGTTCGGCGTCGCGCATGGCCACGGCCAGCAATCGGGGGACCGACCTGGCGGTTGCCATGCAAGGCGACTCGCTGTTTCCGCCATTGCTCATGCAATTGGCGAGCTGGGGTCAACAACACCATGTCCTCGGACCGTCGCTGACCACCTGCCGAGAGTTGTACGTTGCCCGCTTCGCCAGCCAGGCGCGGCTCGTCCACCTGATCGTGCCGCCGGCAGTCGTGTTGGCGGTTGCCGGCGTGGCGCTGCTGGTCGCCTCGGTATTCAGCAACTTACTCACGCTGCTAATCGACTTGCTGTCGTGGAATCCCTCGGCGTCGCCCTCGCAGGTGGCCCGGCCCCCCGAGTTGCAGCTTTCGGGAGTGGCCAGCCTGCTGGTGCTGGGCGCATCACTGACCTTCGCGTCCAGCTTGTTGGCCATGCTCGCTCCTGGCGCGGCAACCGCGCTGCGCGGCGTGCTGCGATTTTGCGGGCTGGTGCTGGCGTATCTAGGCGTAACGGCCTGTTGTGCGCTGTTGCCGCCCCCCGTGGCTGTCATCGCCTGGCTGGTGGTCAACTTCATTTGGGCGCGCGCGGCAATCCAGTTGCGCAACTCCGAGCGCCAGAACCTGATGGCAGCCATCACGCTGGCAGCCGACCAGAAGCAGCCGCTGCCGGCGGTGATCGTGGCTTGCGCGGCGGAATTTGGCGCCGGCATGGCCGTCGACAGCCGCCTGCTGGCCATCAGGCTCGAAGCGGGCACTCCCCTGGTCGACGCCGTGCTGTTTGTGCCGGGCGTGTTACCTGCCGAGGCCCGGCTGGCGGCGAAAGTGGGCGGCGAGGCAGGCAATCTCTCGGCCGCGCTGCGTGCGGCCCGGACGAACCCACTGTTCGATCGCACGCTTTTGCGCCCTTTGCTATTGCGACTCATGTACGTGATGGCCGTGCTGTTGTTCGTCGTGGTCTTCCTGCAGATCAAAATCGCGCCGTCGATGGCAAAGATCTTTGCCGACTTCGATCTGCCGCTGCCGCCAATCAGCCAGCTAGTCATGTCCAACACGCAATTCGTTGTTAGTTCAACGTACCATCCACACTACACCGGATGGAATGTAACGCCACTCCACTGGGTCGCCGAGGCCGCGATGGTTCTAGGGCAGTGGCTGGCGCCATTGGTCATACTCGTGGGACTACCCCTGTCTGTATTCGTGTGGCTCCAGTGGTGGGGCACGCTTCAGCCCCGGCTGCCTTGGTTGGGTCCGATCATTCGCTGGCTCGACATGGCCCCCGTGTTGCGGCTGCTGGCGTTCGAGGCCGATCAAGGGCGCCAGGTCGGCACGCTGGGCAACATCGCCCGGCTGCACCCCAAGCCGGCCGTCCGCGCCCGGCTGCTGGCAGTCGAGCGCGACATTAACGATGGGGTTCCTTGGACCGACAGCCTCCGCCGGCGGCGCGTGGTGGGCTCCGCCGACCTGGCGGTGTTGGCGGCGGCACTGCGGGCGGGCAACTTGCCCTGGGCCCTGCGCGAAACGGCCGACAGCATGGAGCGCCGCGCTACGTACCGGCTGCGCGCCGCGTCCGAACTATTGACACCCCTGCTCATGTTGCCCGTCGCGCTCGTGGCGGCCGTCTTCATCATCGGCTACCTGGCTCCGCTGCCAAACCTGATTTGGAGCCTGAGCCAATGATGCGCCGTCGCCGAGCCGTGGTGCTGCTAGACGTGGTCGTGGCCACTGCGCTCGTGGCCGTACTGATCTCGCTGAGCCTGAAGCTGTTGGTCACCACGCGCACCAGCCGTCAGGCCACCGACGATCGCGCCCTGGCCTTGGTCGCCGCGGCCAACGTGGCCGAGCGCGTGCAGGCCTTCGCGTGGGAGAAAATTGCCGCGTCCCCATTCGACGCCAGCGAGTTGAATACGCTGGTCGCCCAAAGCGTGCCGAAAGCAACGCTGAACGTGGCCATCGTGCCCGAAGGCAGTCTGCCCGCGGCGCGGCGAATCGACATCGAAATCTCCTGGCCGAGCCCGAGCGGCGCCGGCGAGGCCCCTGTCCGGCTCAGCTGCTGGCGTTATGCGCCCCCCGGAGGCGCCGCGCCATGAAGACTCGCCGTACCGCGCTCACGCTCATCGAAGTTCTGCTGGCCACGACGCTCGCCGTGATGGTCATGGGCACGTTGACCGCCACGCTAACCGGTGTTTTGCAAAGCCAGCACACGGCCGCCCGGCACGTCGAGGGCCTCAAAGCGCTCGCCGCCCTTGGCCAGCAATGGCGCCGCGACGTGCACGAGTCTCAGTCCGTCGAACTACCAAAGCCCGACGCGCCCGCGCAAACGCTGAATCTGGCACTGACCGCGGAGCGTGTCGTTGAGTACACGCTGGCCCCCGAGGGACTGGTTCGCCTGGCCCGCGGGCCGGGGCAGCCCGATGCCCGGGAGACGTACTACCTGCCGGGCATGCGGCCGCTGGGTTGGAATGCCGACGCGCAGGCGTCGGGCATTCTTTCGCTCACCGTTGGCATCCTGGCCCGGCAGGGCGACGACCCTGAAGCTGTGCGGCGGCGGTTTACGCTCGACGCGGCGCTGGTCAACCTACGGCGGGAGGCAGCCCCATGACCGCTGTTCGATCGCCATCGAAGAGTCCCGCAAACCGCCGCGGCTACCTGATTGTGACGGTGCTGATCGTGCTCGGACTCACTATGGCGCTGTTTGCCGTCAGCCTGCGGATGATCGCGCTCGAGCGCCGTGTGCTCCGCACCGAGCAAGCGGCCCTGCAAGCCGAGGCACTCGCCGCGGCTGGGCTGGCGCGGGCCGGCGCTCAACTGGCGGTCGATCGAAACTATCGCGGCGAATCCTGGCAAGCGACGACCGCCACCACGGCTGCCGATGGCACGGCCCAGGTAACCATACGCGTCGAAGATGTCGCCAGCCAGCCGAATCAGCGTCAGCTCGTGGCCGTGGCCCAATGGGGCGCAGGCCTGCAGGCCACGCGGCGCACGCGCGAAACCACCATCGTACTGCCCACCGGAAAAGAACAACCATGAAACGAACACCGCGCGGCTTCACGCTGGTCGAATTGCTCGTGGTCATTGCCATCATCGGCGTGATGTTGGCCATGACGATTCCTGCCGTGCAAGCCAGCCGCGAAACGGCCCGGCGCAGCCAGTGCCAGGCCAACCTGGCGCAAGTGCTGCTGGCCCTGCAAAGCTATGAGAACAGCTTCGAAGTGTTTCCCGCCGGCGTACGCGACCCGGGCGGGCCAATTCAATCGGAAGCCAAAGGTCTGCATCAAGGCTGGCTACTGGCCACCTTGCCCTATCTCGACGAACAAAATGCTTACCGGCTGGTTGACTTCTCCCAGAGCGTTTACGACCCGGCCAACGAGCCAGTGCGCAAGTACTGGCCCACCGTCATGATTTGCCCCTCGGAAGCGGCCGACATTCCAGGCGCGGCGAACTACGCGGGCTGCCACCATGACGTCGAAGCGCCGATCGCCGAGGATAACCACGGACTGCTGTTTCTCAATAGTCACATTCGCCGCGCCGACGTCACCGATGGCCTGGCCCACACGCTGCTGCTGGCCGAAAAACTCGCCGAGCCGGGTGACCTGGGCTGGATGTCGGGCACCCGGGCCACGCTGCGCAACACGGGTTTGCCACCCAACGCGCCAGTGCCGCTGCCAACGGCCACACCAGTCGAGCCCACGCCGCTGACCTACGTGGGCGGCTTTGCCAGCCGGCATCCTGGCGGCCTGTTGATGGGCCGCGCTGATGGCAGCGTGCAGTTTGTTTCCGAGACCGTCGACTTGCCGCTCTGGCAGCACTGGGGCCACCGCGCCGATGGCCAGCTGCTGAGCGAACCACGAGACAACTAAACTCCGCCAGGCACACCACCATGCGCAGCCATTTTTCGCTCGGCACGTTACTGCTGATCGTCGCCATCGTGGCCGTCGGAGCGGCCAGCCTGCGATCTGCCGCCAAGGCCGTGCTCAACGAGGGCCTGACCGCCGCGCTGCCCGGCGACAAGCAGGTGATTGCCGTTTGGATTGGCGTGGGCGGGCTGGTGGGCCTGGGCTTCGGCGTGGTACTGGCGCTCTGGAATCGCCGCGGCCCGTTGGGCTCGTTGGGCCAGATCTTCGCTGGCGGATTCCTCGGCCTGGCGGCGGCCGCGCAGTGCGCCATTCAGACCCCGTGGCTCGTCATCGGGCTGATCCCGATCGTCACCATCGCCCTGGCGGTTTGGATTGCCCACTCCCAGCGGCGCGATAGTTTACGGCCAGCGAAACGGGTCGCTCCGTGACGCAAGAAATGAGGCTGCTGGGACTTGAACCCAGGACCTACGGATTAAAAGTCCGTTGCTCTACCGACTGAGCTACAGCCTC
>CAZPED010000200.1:0-6609 GCA_964585335.1 uncultured Planctomycetaceae bacterium
GCATTCAACCGGGCTCGCACCTTGAACATGCTGGCCGAGATCGAAAAGCTGCCCAATCCACAGGCCGCGCTGGCCTTTCGCCTGGGCCCCGGCCGGTCCCACGTGGCCTGGCAGTTGATGCACGTGGGCATTACCGAGGAGCTGTTTGCCAGCGAGCGGCTGGAGCCCACGAAGCCCGGCAAGTGGACCGAGCTGTGGCCCCGGTTTCGCAACGGCAGCCACGCGGACGACGACATTCCGTCGGTGGCGACGATTCGCGAAATCCTCAACGGCCCGCGCGAGCGACTGCTTGAGACTCTGGCCGGCTACACCGACGCGCGGCTGGAAGAAATTCCGCCGGCCCTGGCCGAACGCAAGCTGACGTTTCACGACGTGCTGCACATCATCAGCTGGCACGAGGCGCATCACCATGGCCAGGCCCACGCCACGCTCAATTCGTTCAAGGCCAGCCAGAAGTAAGCCGTCCCAGGGCGCCACGATGCTCGCGGCCGGACGCAAGCTTTTGGAACCGGCTTACTAAGCCAGAATTGCCGCTGAGAGGTTGCCCGCCATGTCGACCGAGCGCGAGAAGATGCTGGCCGGGGAGCTTTACGACCCGCTCGCCCCCGAGCTGGTCGCCCAGCGCGAGCGGGCGCGGGAGCTGTGCTGGCAGCTGAACGCGACGCGCGAAGCGGAGCAGCACGAGCGGCGGCGGATTCTCGAGCGGCTGTTTGGCGCCGGCGGCGATAGCGTTTGGATGCAGCCGCCGTTTTATTGCGACTACGGCACGAACATCCGGCTCGGCGAACGCGTGTTCTTCAATTTCAATTGCGTGGTACTCGACGTCTGCCAGGTGACCATTGGCGACTTCACGCTGTTTGGCCCCGCCGTGCAGATTTACACGGCCACGCATCCGCTGAATGCCGAGCTGCGGCGCCGGCAGGAGTTTGGCAAACCGATCGAGGTGGGCCGCGACGTTTGGGTCGGCGGCGGGGCGATTCTTTGCCCAGGCGTTCGGATTGGGTCGGGCACGGTGATTGGCGCGGGGAGCGTGGTGACGCGCGATCTGCCCGCCGGGGTGTTCGCCGCCGGAAATCCCTGCCGGGTGATTCGCGACATTGCCGACTAATCTTGTGACGGGCACCAGGGAGTCGGGCCGGTGCCGGCTCTAGCCGAGTGCATGCATTCTCGACGACTGGAAACCTGGGGGTTTGGGCGTCCTGCATTGACTCCGCGGGGCCCGCGAGGGTACAGTGCCGAGGTAGAGATTTTCGCTTTTCTGGTCGGACCGGCATGTATTCTCCCCGCAAACACCGCCTGCTGAGCGCGCTACTGCTGGCCGCCTACGTGCTGGCCACGTCGGCCAGCGCGCTGTGGCACCATCACGGCGATAGCTCGCCCTGCGGCGCGGCCCACTGCGGACACGCGCACGCCTGTGCGTCGACCGCGTCGGCGGCACCTGCCGCGAGTGACGACGCGCCGCGGATCGCGGCGGCCCACTCGGCCGACGACTGCGCGATCTGCCGGTTCCAGGGTCAACGGACCATCGCCTCGCCCGCGCCGGCGCTAGCGGCCACGGGTGAAGTCTGCGCGCCGGCGATCGAAATCTGCCGGACCAGCCCCCCTGCTCCGCTGGCCAGTGAGCAACACTCTCGCGCTCCGCCCCGCGCCGCTTAGCCGCTTGCCACGGCTGGCTGGGTAGCGAACCGTCTTCGAGATCGCGCGTGCATTTGCCCAAGTGTCGCGCGCCCAGCGCTATCCGCCTCGATCGGGCAATCGGTTTGCGGTTCGTGTTCTGTGACGATCCGACCTGCGCCGCTGGAGCGCGCCGGTTTCACGACTTTGCGGGAGTAGACGCCATGCGTGTGCGTCAACGGGGTTTCACCTTGGTCGAATTGCTGGTGGTCATCGCGGTGATCGGCATGCTGGTGTCGCTGTTGCTACCGGCCGTGCAAGCGGCGCGGGAGAGCGCGCGGCGCTCGCAGTGCAGCAACAACCTGCGGCAAATCGGGCTCGGCATGCTGGCCTTTCACGACGCCAAGGGGGCGTTTCCCGCGGCTTACCTGTCGCAGCCCGGCGGCGCCATGGGGCCGGCCGACAGCGAAACGGGCGACGCCGGACCGGGGTGGACCTGCCTGGTGCAAATTCTGCCGTTCATCGAACAAGGAAACCTGCACGCCTCGTTCGACTTGAAGTCTCCTTGTTGGGCGCCCGTGAATGCTCAGGCGGCCCTCAAAGTCGTGCCGACGTATTTGTGCCCGAGCGTCAGCGTGGAGTCGACGCACTACGTGGTCAAGCGGGCCGACGGCACGCCGCTGGCCGACTTTGGCCGCTCGCACTACGTGGCCAACGCCGGGCGCAACGAGGTTTGGGAGGACCTGGACCAGAACCTGACCAACGAGGCCGACGGGCCGCTGTTTCGCAACAGCCGCATACGGATCAAGGACATCACCGACGGCACGAGCCACACCGTGTTTCTGGGCGAGAAGACGCCCTTCCACAGCGACGCCACGTGGGTGGGCATCGTGCCGGGCTCGACGACCTTTCCCAGCGGCAACTTTCCGGTGGCCACGGGCGACGCGGCCGCGCCGCAGATCAACGTCCACAGCGGCCCCAGCGACGACCACGGTCACGACGACGAGGACGGACACGACCACCACGCCACGATCATTCACCCGCCCAACGGGCCGTTCGGTTACGTCGACGAAATGTACAGCGAGCACGATGGCGGCTGCTACGTGGCCTTTGGCGACGGCAGCGTGCGATTCATCGACGAGCAGATCAACCCGCTGGTATGGAGTGCCATGTCGTCGCGCGCCGGCGGCGAAACGCTCGACAGCCAGCCCTGAGGCAAGGGTCAGCGACGGGGGGCGGATCGCGTGCCTCGGCTAACTCCCCGCAGGCGGGCGCCTGGCCGCGCGCTTGGCAGAGCCCGGCGGCGCGCTATAATCCCTAGGCATTCGCTCACCTGGCCAGGAGGGCCCGCAACGAGCGGCAGCGCGGGCGGGACCTCCCCCCTTTCTCACCCAACTGGCACGCCGGCGAAGTATTTCATGACCTCAACCACCAAACCGGCCACGCTGGCCGAACTGCGGGCCAGCGGCTGGGTCTCGAAACCGATCAAGCAGGAAATCTACGACAACTTCATGCACATGCTCAGCCGCGGAGACGAACTGTTTCCCGGCATCGTCGGCTACGAAGATACGGTCATCCCGGAAATCAACCTGGCCATTCTCGCCCAGCACGACATGCTGTTCCTGGGCGAAAAGGGACAAGCCAAAAGCCGGCTGATGCGCTCGCTGGCCCGCTTTCTCGACGACGAGATTCCCTACATCGATCTGCCCGAGGCGCCGCTGCACGACAATCCCTACCAGCCGATCACCCGGGTGTGCAAGCAGCTGGTGGCCAGCGTGCCCGAGGAGGAAGTGCCGATCGGCTGGTGGCCGCGCAGCGCGCGCTACGCCGAGCGGTTGGCGCCGGGCACCAAGTTTGCCGACATCATCGGCGAGATCGATCCGGCCAAGCTGGCCGGCGGCACCAGCATGTCGGCCGAAGAGGCACTGCACTTCGGACTGATTCCGCGAATGCACCGTGGCATTTTCGCGATCAATGAACTGCCGGAGCTCGACGAGCTGGTGCAGGTCGGCTTGTTTAACATTCTCGAAGAGCGCGACGTGCAGATTCGTGGTTACCCGATCAGCTTCGACATCGACGTGCTGATTCTGTTTTCGGCCAACCCGTCGACGTACAACCGTAGCGGCAAGGTGATTCCGCAGCTCAAGGACCGCATCGGGTCGGTGATTCACACCCACTATCCGCGCGAGCGCGACCTGGGCATTCAAATCATGGAGCAAGAGGCGGGCGTCGACCTGGGGGGCGACTTCCCGGTCGTCGTGCCCTACTTCATGCGCGAGATCGTCGAGCAAATCAGCATCGCGGCCCGCAAGTCGAAGTTCATCGACCACGCCTCGGGCGTCAGCGCCCGGTTCAGCATTGCGAATTACCGCACCATGGTGGCCAGTGCCCGGCAACGGGGCGCGCTGCTGGGCGAGCGGCCGGCCGTGCCACGGATCAGCGACCTGGGGCACCTCTACAGCTCGTCGCTCGGCAAGCTCGAGCTCGACATGATGGGGAGCCACCAGCTCTCCGAGCGGCAGGTGCTCGACGCCATCGTGGCCGAAGCCATCCGCACGGTGTTCGAGGAGTACGTCGATCGTCACGGGCTCGAGGCCATCTCCGAGATTTTCTCGCAAGGCGTGAAGATCGAGGTCGGCGATATGCTCCCCTCGACCCACTATGCCGAGCGGCTGTCGCGCGTGCCACCGGCCTGGGAAAAGGCCTTCGAAGTCAACGCTTCGAGCGAGCCGGCCATGCGGGCCGCCTGCGTCGAGTTCGTGCTGGCGGGGCTGTACGCCTCGGATCGGATCTCGCGGGCCCAGCACCGCGGGCGCATCGTGTACGAAATCAAGTAAACGCCGTGTCGGCCGGCGCCCGGCAAATGGGGCGTCGCGGAAGGGATCGCAT
Source organism: uncultured Planctomycetaceae bacterium (assembly GCA_964585335.1). Classification (GTDB taxonomy): domain Bacteria; phylum Planctomycetota; class Planctomycetia; order Pirellulales; family PALSA-1355; genus CAZPED01. The sequence goes on from CAZPED010000200.1 coordinate 4,504, forward strand.
GTCGATGTCCAATCGCAAACCGCTGGGCGGCGTGATTCACACCTACCAGAAGTTCGATCCCAAGAATCTGCCCAGCCCGACGCAGCCGCCTCCCGACCTGGTGTCACCAGCGTTCGAGCACCTGCTGATGTATGGCAGCATGCGCGAACTGACCGACGAGGAACTGGCCCGGGCCATCAAGCTCGACCCCAGCCAGATTGCCGGACTGGGGCCAAGCCTCGACGCGCTGCGGGCGATGCTCGAAGAGCGCAAGCGCAAGATCCTGGAGAAGTACGAAACCGACAAGGTGCAGCGAACGGCCTCCGACGACTATCGGCAGCTGGGTCAGTCGATCCGGCCGCCGGCGAACCTGCAAAAGCGGTTCGAGCGGGCCTTTCGCGAAGAGCAGCTGCGCGACCTGGAGCGGCTGTGGTACCAGGCCGGCAACGAACGCTCGCAACTGGCCCGGCAACTCGTGCAGCTGGTGGCCCGGCTGGGCGACAAATACCAGGTCGACGAGCTGGCCGGCAACTACACGTTCACGGGGCGCACGCCGCTGACGGTGCCGCAGGCGCTCGAGATCAAGGAAGAGCTGGAAACGATCGACCGGCTACTCAAACAGCTCGAAGAAGCGTCGAAGACCGCGCAGATCGGCGTCATCGACCTGGAAGAGCTGTCGCAATTCGCCGAGCCGGGCGAAGTCGACAAGCTCAACGAGCTACAAAAGCAAATCGAAGAGCTGATGCGCCACATGGCCGAACAGCAAGGCCTGGAGCGCGGCGCCGAGGGCTATCACCTGACGCCCAAGGCCTATCGGCTGTTCCAAGGAAAACTGCTCGAGCGGATCTTCAGCAGCCTGGAAGCCTCGCGCACCGGGCGGCACCAAGGGCCCGTGGTGGGCGAAGGCGCCGTCGAGCTGCAGCGGACCAAGCCGTACGAGTTCGGCGATTCGATTGCCAACATGGACATGCCCGGCTCGCTGGTCAACGCCATGGTTCGCGGCGGCCGCGAGCTGCCCATCCGGCTGAAGCAGGAAGACATCGAGATTCACCAGACCCGCAACACGCCCAAATGCGCCACGGTGGTGCTGATGGACATGAGCGGCTCGATGCGCTACGGCGGTCTGTACGTGCACGTCAAGCGGATGGCGCTGGCGCTCGAGGGACTGATTCGCCGCGAGTATCCCGGCGACTTCCTGCAATTCATCGAGATGTACAGCTTTGCCAAGCCCGTGCGCAGCGGCGAAATCGCCACGCTGATGCCCAAGCCGGTGACGGTGTTCGACCCTGTGGTACGGCTGCGGGCCGACATGAGCCGCGAGGACATTAGCGAATACTACATTCCGCCCCACTTCACCAATATCCAGCACGCGCTGCAAATGGGCCGGCAGTTTTTGGCGGCCCAGGACACGCCCAACCGGCAGATCATTCTGATTACCGACGGGCTGCCGACGGCGCATTTCGAGGGCTCGCACCTGTACTTGCTCTATCCGCCTGACGCCAGCACCGAAGCGGCCACCATGCGCGAGGGGCTGCGCTGCCAGCGCGAGCAGATCACGATCAATATTTTTCTGCTCCCCAGTTGGTCGCAGTCGAGCGAAGATGTACAGTTTGCCTATCGGCTGGCCGAGTCGACGCGGGGGCGGGTGTTCTTCACCGCCGGCCGAGACCTCGACCGCTACGTGGTCTGGGATTACCTGAACCGGCGGCGCGACATCGTGGCCTGAAACTGCAGGGGCCAATCCGGTTGCACGCTGCCCGCGGTTATTGGATAACGAGGGGCAGATGGACCAGTCACCGCGAGCCATGATCTACGGCGCCAACGGCTACACCGGCCGGTTGATTGCGCGCCACGCGGTCGAGCGCGGGCTGCGGCCGCTATTGGCCGGGCGCAATCGCGAGGCCGTGCTGGCCCTGGGCCAGGAACTGGGCTGCGAGGCGGCCAGCTTTGCCCTCGAAAACGTCTCGCAAGTGGCCGACCGGCTGCGCGGCTATCGGGCCGTGCTCAACTGCGCCGGCCCGTTTTCGCAAACGGCCAGCGTCATGATGGATGCCTGCCTGGCGGCGGGAGTCGACTACCTCGACATCACGGGCGAGATCGCCGTGTTCGAATACGCGCAGTCGCTGG
>CAZPED010000201.1:0-6586 GCA_964585335.1 uncultured Planctomycetaceae bacterium
CAGGAAGCGGCCATCTGCAAGGCCTGGGGCCGGCGGCTGGTTCAGGTGGGCCTTAAGCTACAAGGCTAAGCCGGCGACGGCGGCGCTTTGACCAGCAAACGAGGCCCGCAATCGCCAGGCCGGCCAGCTGAAACGTGCCGGGTTCGGGCACTGCCGCGAAGGTGAAGCTCCAGTTCGTTTCGCCGCTGACGTCGTAGCCCGGCGAGGCACCGATGGTGAGCTGTGCGCTCATCAGGAGCTCGTAGGTCGTCCCCGCATAGAGCATGTGCAAAGAGCTAACCGGTGGATTTGGGATCGGCTGATTCGCGGCGGGTTGTTGCGTGATCGGGTCGTAGCGCAGCTGATAGTTGACCAGGAACGTATCGTGCGTGTGGTCGCGCAGCATGAGATAGGCGCGAATGTTGGGTTGATTCCAATATTGAACACCCGCAATCGAACTGCTGAGGTCGCCGGTGAACTGGGCGAGGCCGTCGGCATCGACGCTGAAGAACAATACGAACCAGGAATCGAGAGTCGCGGTGCCGCTGCTGCCGAAGGCGTGGAGAATCGTCAGCGCATGGCCGCTGCCGGCGATCGGCTGATTGCCGTCGGCTGGAATGATCGAGGTTTGTTCGGCCAGCGTATGAATCTTCGTACCGCTGGGCCCCCCGGTGACGTCGTAGGCCTTGGTATAGCCATTCAAGTCGGAGGAGGAATCAGTCGCGTAGGGGCCGGCGCCCGCGGCCGAAACGCCCCGTCCGGCGTCCTGGAACAGCAGCGTGGCCTGGGCCTGAGGACAACTTCCCGCGTGAGCCAGGACCAATATCAAGACGATGGTGACAAGCGCCGGCGCGCCGCGATGCATCGGAGTTACCCCCCGGAACACGAGATTGTGATCCCCCTATGGGTGTGCGCAGTTTATCTTCGCTGGGGCTGAATCGCAAATTCGTGCCGTCAAAAATTCAGCCGCCGGCCATGGCGCCTACGACGAGGTAAGGCTCTTGGCCCGCGGCGACTTCGTCGGGCAGCAGCGCATCGGGCGGCTCGTTCGACAGGTCGCGCTCGCAGGCGAAAAAGCGCAAAAACGGCCGGCGGAGCTTGCTGACGTGGTCGCGAATCGTGCCTTCGAGCATCGGGTAGCGGGCTTCGAGCGCATCGAGCACGGCCCGCTGCGTGACCGGGCCCTCGACTTCCAGGCACACTGGCCCGCTGATCTGCGCCAGGTTGCGGAGGTGATAGGGCAACTCGACGCGGATCATGGCAGGGCCTGCACCTCGACCGAGAGCACGGGGGGCAAATCGCGGACGATCGGAGCCCAGTGGTCGCCGCTGTCGGCCGACCCGTAAACCTGGCCGCCGGTGGTGCCGAAGTAAATGCCGCAAGGGTCGAGCGTGTCGACCGCCATGGCATTGCGCAACACGTTCACGTAGCAGTTGCTTTGCGGCAGTCCGTCAGTGAGGGCCTGCCAGTCGTTGCCGCCCGTGCGGCTACGATAGACCCGGAGCTTGCCCTCGGGCGGGAAATGCTCGGAGTCGCTCTTGATCGGCACGACGTAGATCGTTTCGGGCTCGTGGGCGTGCACGTCGATCGGAAAGCCGAAGTCGGTGGGCAGGTTGCCGCTCACTTCGTGCCACGAGTCGCCGCCGTCGTTGCTGCGCATGATGTCCCAGTGCTTCTGCATGAACAGCACGCTGGGGCGGGCTGGATGCATGGCAATGCGATGCACGCAGTGTCCGACCTCGGCATGGGGATTGGGAATGCCCTCGCTTTTCAGGCCCCGATTGATCGGCTGCCACGACTGGCCGCCATCGTCGGAACGGAACGCGCCGGCGGCCGAGATGGCTATGTACATCCGTTGCGAATTGGCCGGATCGATAATGATCGTGTGCAGGCACATGCCCCCCGCGCCGGGACACCAGCATTTGCTCGATTCGTGCGTGCGCAGGCCGGCCAATTCGTCCCAGGTCTGGCCGCCATCGATCGAGCGGAACAAAGCGGCGTCTTCAGCGCCGGCGTAGACCGTGTCGGCCTCGGTCGGCGAGGGCTCGAAATGCCAGATCCGCTTGAACTCCCAGGGGTGCGGCGTGCCGTCGTACCACAGGTGCTCGCCAGGGGTGCCCTCGTAAACGAACTTGTTGCCCACAGGTTGCCAGCTTTGGCCGCCGTCGTCGGAGCGTTGAATCAACTGGCCAAACCAGCCGCTCGATTGCGAGGCGTAGATCCGGTCGGGATTGAGCTTCGAGCCCTTGAGGTGATAAACCTCCCAGCCGGCAAAGTGAGGGCCGCTCACGTTCCACTGCTCGCGCTTGCCGTCGGAGGTCAAAATGAAAGCGCCTTTGCGAGTGCCCACGAGAACGCGTACCGCGGTCATGGTCTGGTGCTCCAGTCGTGAGGGTGGGGGGAGGAGGATCTTCTGTCGGCAACACTCGGCTTATTGACGCAAGGGGGCCAGGGCCCGCAGGCGCGCATCGCGAAAATAAATGCCCAGCCAGACGATGACGCCGCCGATCACGGGGCTGGCGATCGACATCGGCGGGTCTTCGATGCGGACGTGCGTGGCCACGGCGCCGCCCAAATATCCCGTCAGCAAGATTGCGCCCAGCACCGAGGTGCGCGGCACGGCATAAATAATCGTGCAGGCCAGCTCGACAATGCCCAAGGTCGGCGCCAGGCTGGGCGGATAACCCAGGCGGGCGAATTCTTCGAGCAGTTGTTGCGATTTTGAAAACTTCATGAGGGCGCTAAACGTCAACATGACGACGGGCAAGGCGGTGAGCACGCGGCCGACCCAGAGCGTGGCCTTGCTGGAGGGCGCGACGTCGGTGGTTGATGACATGTGGGTATCCTGGGTGAAGTGAGTGGTTGTGGGCAGCCGTCCCGGTCGTCATTGTGCGTTGCTTATTGCGAACCTGCAACGAGGGCGGAACGCGCAGAGGGGTTGTCGACTTTGGCGATCGTTTCGGCCAGGCGGTCGAGCATTTGCAGCCAGCTGGGGTGGGCGCCCGTGCGTTTGGCCAGCGCCTCGGAAACGGTTTGCCGCAAGGTGAGGTCGGTACCGCCGTCGCGCTCGACCAGCGTCACGGTTACCACCGTTTCGCGCGGCCAGAGCGGATCCATGCCCTTGGCCGCCGGATCGACAGGCTGCCCGTGCTCGTCGGCAATGGCCAGCGAGTACACCAGCCGCTCGGGAACGACGATCTCCCGGTAGGTGCCGGTCGTCCAACACTCGAAGCCCTGGGGGCTGCGAATGCAAATGTGGAAGCTGCCGCCGGGTCGAAAGTCGAGCGCGCGGATCGAAACGGTGCAACCCAGCGGGGCATACCACGTGGCCAGTTGATCGGCACTGGACCAGGCAGCGAACACCAGGGCGCGCGGCGCGTTGAAGTGCCGGGTAATCACCACTTGCGGCTCGGGGGGCGCGGTGATTGGACGATCGGGTTTATCGTTTCTTGCCACGTTTCTTCTCCCGCGTTTGAACTTGCTGAAGGTACTGGTCGAGCCGGTCGAAACTTTGTTCCCAAAACTGGCGGTATTGCTCGACCCAGCCGGCCACGTCGCGGAGCGGTTGAGCTTCGAGCTTGCAGGGCCGCCACTGCGCTTGCCGTCCCTGGGTGATGAGCCCGGCCCGTTGCAACACTTTGAGGTGCTTGGTCACGGCCGGCAACGACATGTCGAACGGCTGGGCCAACTCGGTCACCGTGGCTTCGCCCGCGGCGAGGCGACCGAGAATTGCCCGGCGGGTGGGGTCGGCCAGGGCGGCGAAGGTTTGGCTGAGCGCATCGGTGACCATGGGTCGCTCCTTGTATTTAACTAACAGGTAAAATACATTGGGAGCCGGCGGTTGTCAACCGCGGCGGGCGGCGAGGTTCTTCGCTCAGCCGTTCGGTCCTCGGCGAGCGGGCAGGTCTGGGCAGTGCGCCGCGCTGGCAGGCGGTTTGGTATCTTTGAAGCGGGGCGCCGTGAGGACAGGGTGGGAGCCGACGCTGGTGACGACTGACGAACCGAACCCCGACCAGAGGAAGCTGGCCGCCGCGCGCGAAATGGTCGAGGGCGTCTATCGCGACGAGTCGCGCCGCGTGTTTGCCACCCTCGTACGTTTGCTGGGCGATTTCGACCTGGCCGAGGAAGCCCTGCACGAGGCGTTCGCCTCGGCCGTCGAACATTGGGCGCGCGATGGGGTGCCCGAGAACCCGCGAGCCTGGCTGGTATCGGCCGGACGGTTCAAGGCGATCGATTCGATGCGCCGCCGGGCGCGGTTCAAGGCCTCGCTCGGCGAGCTGGCCGATCGGCTCGATCGGACGGCTAGCGCCAACCAGGCCCGGCACGAGCACGACGTCGAGGACGACCGCTTGCGGCTGATTTTCACCTGCTGCCACCCGGCAATCTCGGCCGACGCTCAAGTGGCGCTCACGCTGCGGGAAGTCTGCGGGCTGTCGACCGAGGAGGTAGGCAGCGCGTTTTTGACCGCGCCGTCGACGATTGCCCAGCGAATTGTGCGCGGCAAAGCGAAGATTCGCGACGCGCAGATTCCTTTTCAAGTGCCCGTGGCGGCCGACTTGCCCGACCGGCTCGAAGCCGTGCTGGCCGTCATTTACCTGGTGTTCAACGAGGGCTACTCGGCATCGTCGGGACAAACGATGACACGCGCCGATCTGTCGGGCGAGGCCATCAGGCTCGGCCGCTTGCTGGTGGACTTGCTGCCCGATCCGGAAGCCTTGGGCCTCTTGGCGCTGATGCTCTTGCACGACTCGCGACGCCTGGCGCGGACGACGCCCGAGGGCGACGTCATCGTGCTCGAAGAGCAGGACCGTGGGCTCTGGAACCAGCAGCAAATCGACGAGGGCAAGGCGCTGGTCGAGCGCGCATTGGCTTCGGGGTGGTGCGGCGTATACACGATTCAGGCGGCGATCTCGGCCGTGCATGCCGACGCGCGGCGCGCCGCCGACACGGACTGGGCCCGAATTGTCGGCTGGTACGACGTGCTGGCCAGGGCGCAGCCGTCGCCGGTGGTGGAGCTGAACCGGGCTGTGGCGATTGCCATGCGCGACGGCCCGGCAGTGGGCGTGGCACTGGTCGACAGTCTGTTGGCCGATGGCAAGCTGGCCGAGTATCACCTGGCGCACGCGGCGCGGGCCGATTTATGCCGCCGGCTGGGGCAAGTGGGCCAGGCCCGGCAGTCCTATGAGCGGGCCCTGGGGTTGGCAAAGCAAGAGCCTGAAAGACGTTATCTCCAGCGGCGGCTGCGCGAGTTGGGCTAAAAAATTTCTGGCCGAGGGTTGTCGAAAATGCCCCTATCTGGGCGACTACTGTGCAGAAGCCGGTTCCACGAATCCAACGGCCTCGGGCCAGGGCGAAAATCATGAAGTTTATCTGCTTGGGATATATGAACGAGACCGCCTGGGACAGCATGACTCCGCCCGAGCGCGAAGCCTGGGTTGAAGAGTGCTTTGCGTACGACGACGAACTGCGGGCGGGAGGTCATTTCGTGGGGGGCGAGGCCCTGCAAAGCGTGCGCAACGGGGTGACGCTGCGCTATCAAAACGGCCAAGTGAAAGTGACGGACGGCCCATTCGCCGAGACCAAAGAGCAACTTGGCGGTATCTTGATACTGGAAGCCCGCGATCTGAACCATGCGATCGCCCTGATGTCGTTGCACCCGGGCGTACGTGCCGGCTCGTTCGAGATTCGCCCGTCCGAGGAAGGTATCAACCAGTTGATGGCGGAGCGGTCGCGACGATTGCAGTCGCAGTCCGCCGCCCGGCAATGATCAGCCTTTCGACTAACCGACCAGCCAACCGAGAGCACCACGATGAAATACATGTTGCTGATCTATAGCGACGAGAATGCCTGGACCGAGAGTGAACGCCAGCAATGCTTCGTCGATTCGACGACTTTGACCCACGAGCTGCACAAGGCGGGGAAGTATTGCGGCGCTTCGCCCCTGATGGGCGTGGCCACCGCCACCAGCGTGCGCGTTCGCGACGGCAAGCGGTTGGTAACCGACGGCCCCTTTGCCGAGACCTCGGAACAACTGGGCGGATTCTTTCTGGTCGAGGCGCGCGACCTGGACGAGGCGCTCGGCATTGCCGCGCGTATTCCGGCGGCCAAGAAGGGGACCGTCGAGGTGCGGCCGGTCGTGGAACTACCGAATATGCCCGAACTAGCTTGAAGCCATCCTTCATCACGTGTCAACGCGGCCGATTGACAAGGAGCAGATCACGATGAGCGTTACCAGTTCCGTCGCGGCGGGAAGTCGATCGCTCGTATGGACCGGCCGGGTGTTGTCGTCTCTGGCCATCTTATTCCTGCTGGTCGATGGCGTGACCAAGATCATTAAGCTCGAGCCAGTGATGGAGGTATCGGCCAAACTGGACGTTCCGGCCGAGACGATTCCGGGGCTGGGCGTGACCTTGGTCGCGTGCACGTTGATCTACGCGTTTCCGCCGACAGCGCTGGTCGGCGCGATCTTGTTGACCGGGTACTTGGGGGGCGCCGTGTGGACGCACGTGCGCGTCTCGGGCGAGATATTCCCCATCGTCTTTCCGTTTCTGGTGGCGGCGCTCGTGTGGGGCGGCCTCTATCTGCGCGACCCGGATCTGCGGCGGCT
>CAZPED010000202.1:0-6580 GCA_964585335.1 uncultured Planctomycetaceae bacterium
ATGGTGGTCAGCCGCACGCTGCGCAGGCACCAGAAGGCCAGGCTGAGCCCGACGATGCCGGCGGGAATGAACAGCCGGATCAGGGTTTTTTCGCCCTCGGTGCTGATGGCGACGTTGTCGACCGGGGGGCCGCCCATGTGTACTTTTTCGCGCGGCAGCCCCAGCTCGTCGGTGCAAACGCTGGAGAGCTTGGCCAGCGTGATCCGCAGGTCGCGCTTGCCCTCTTGGGTCAGCGTGACCACGGCGCACGATTGCTTGCCGTCAGGACCGACGAACAGCTTGCTGAGCCGCTTTTTGGCCTGCTCTTCGCTGAGGTTGGTCGGCGGCGACATCAGCCGTTCGAGCAGCCGGGGGCCGGTTTCGACGTTGGCAAACAGCGGCCCCCGCAGGGCCTCGGCCACGGGATCGGGCCGCTTAAAGAGTTTGGCAAAGATCAGGTCGTCGTACCACTTCGGCGGGGCCGGCTTGGGTAGCGGACCAGCGTCCTCCGGCGGACCCTTGTCGGGCGGAATCAGCTTCTTGGCCAGTAGTTCCAGCCGCGGGTCATCGAGCGTGCAACCGTCCCAGCTAATGAGCACGAACGTTTCGTTCTCGAAATGCTCCTGGAACCAGCTGAAGTCGATCGTCTCTTCGTACTTGGTGGGCAGCCAATCGTGAACGTCGTTGTCGTTGCTGACCAGGGCTTTGCGCGCGCCCCGGGTCATCACCGGCAGCAAAAAGATCACTACCAGAATGACTTTGAAGCTGTGGCGAACGAAGAAGTTATTTAACTTGCTTAGCACCATGCACCCGCTTTAACGGCCTGCGACGACCCCCTGGGCGTGCTCCCACCGCTCAGCAAATCGGCGAGCCGCGGCCGGCAGCAGTTTTTCTGCTGGGCACGCCGGCCTGCCGGCGCAGGGAACACGAACGTTTAAGGGTACCTACCCGAGCAGTCTACGTCTATGCCGAAGTGGCCGGGCGGCCTTTAGTTAGGTGGTCATCTTTCCCCACTTTGCCCAGCCTGAACGCTAGCAATTTGCCAAGACGTTAGCGGGTCCACTCGAAGCCGATCGAGGCCCCCTGGTAGAAGAGGCCGTGATGGCTCGAGATCGCCGGCGGCGTGCTCGGTGAAAAGGTGATCTGGTTTTGGGCCAATGCCAGGTTGGTGACCCACAACAAGTCGTAGGACGTGCGGAAGGCAAAGTTCGGCGTCACCTGATAGGCGCCGATGAAGTTCATTTCGCCGGCGAAGCCCAGCTCGTTGTCCTGGGCATATTCGTCGCGATTGGGGAGCAGCGGCGTGCCCGTGGGGCTGAGGATCCGCACGCGGCTTGACTGGTTGGACCAGTTGACCAGCGCGGCTCCCTTCATGCGGCCGCCGAAGCGCCACTCGTAGTGCTCGTAGAACAGCTCGGCGCCCACCTGGGGGCCGACCATGTTGTTGTGCGTGGCAATGTCGTAGCTGCCGTTGCCGGCGTTGGCCTGGGCCAGGTACTTCATCGTTTCGGGTATGGTCACCACGCGAATGCCGCCAAACACGGCCGGCAGCCACGCCCGCTGGGCCTGCCGCACCCACGTGCTGTCGCGGGTATAGACCAACTGATCGCGCGACAGGCGGCGGCCGATGCGATAGTTCATTTCGTAGCTGTTGAACGCAGAAGTCTGCGAGTAGCTTTGGAAGTTGCTGGCGTTGAACACGGGCACCAGCAGCGTGCGGTCGATGTCGGAAAAAATGCTGCCGGTTTGCTTGGCGGTCAGGCTGCCGCCGTTTTGCCAGTGGGTCAGCCCCAGGTACGTGAATTCGATCGAATGGTCGCGGTTCAGCGGGTCGCGGCCGATGTATCGGCCCAGGGTGCTGCGCAGGCCGGGCGCCCAGCCGCCGATATACGGCGAAACTTCGAGCGTGGCCAGCTCGCTGATCCGGGTGGCTGAACGGACGTCGGTCGACAGGCGGATTTCGTTCTTCACGCTGGTCGAGCGGCCCATGTACACGGCGCTTTGTTGCGTGTACCAGCAGCCGTTGCGAACCCACTCGCCCGAGCTCACCGCGGGGGCGGGCCCCTCGGGATCGAGCGGCTCTTCGAACTCGATCGGGTCGTCCATCACCGCGCCCGAGTTCCAACCCGGATCGACCGGCACGCTGGCCAGTTGGAATCGCGATTCGCTGAAACCGAGTGGTTCGTTGGGGTTGGGGTGCTGCGCGATGAAGCCAGTGGGGCGCATGGCCGGATCGGACATGAGCAGGCCCTCGCCGGGGGCCATCGCGGCTGCGGCCGGCGCCGGCGACGTGGCGCTGGCCTGTCGGACGGGCTGCTTCGTCGGCTTGTTGGGCCGGGCTTTCGGCGGACTGGTCCTTGCGGACGCAGGCTGTGCGATCATCGGGGGCTGGGCCCACGCGGGCTTTGCCGCGGCCAGCCAGGCCCCTAACACGCACAGCAACCAGATTCTCCTGTGCAGCACCACTACCAAGTCCTCCCAGTGCTAGCTCGCGGGGCCTCCTGGATGGAAACCCCTCGCGCAGTTACTTCCGCCCATGCCTAATCGGACAGCGGAGGGGCCGCAAATCAGGAATAATCGTTAGGGCTTCAAAAAAAGGAACAGCTTGCCCAGGCCTCCTTGTTGCGTTGGCTAGCAGTCGGGTGCCGGCATGCCAACGAGCTTGCCATCAATGCCAGCTGGGCCGCGCCCAGGGGGCTGCGAAAGACGCCAGCCAACGCGTGCTGCTTGTCTGTTTAAGCACAAGGGGTACAAAGACTAATGGGCGTTGCTGCGGGTGCCCATCTGCCACTTTGCACGTGTTGACTATTCTCTGGATCTTTCTGAAACGGGCCATTTTGCCATGAGCTCTCCACTCCGCTCCCTGATCGCCTGCGGCACCAAAATCTGGCTCGACTCGATCGACCCCGACCTGGTCGTCAAGAACCGCGCCCTGGGGGCCTCGGGGGCGACGTCCAACCCAATCATCGTGGCCGACCTGATCAAGACGGGCCGCTTCGATCACGAGATCGATCAGCTCATCGAACAAAAACTGAGTGACGAGCAAATTGCCTGGGCGATGACCGACAAGCTGGTCAGCGAGGCCCAGGCCGTGTTCCGCCCTGTGTGGGAACAGACCCACGGCAACGACGGTTACGTCAGCTTCGAACTCGATCCGCTGCTGGAAGATCCCAACAACGGTCCGCCCCATGCCGAGCGAGTCGCCCGGTACATCGAGCTGGGTAAGCATTGGTCGCGGGGACACGTGAACCGAATGATGAAGGTGCCCGCCACGCCTGCCGGCATCGACGCGCTCGAGGAGCTGGCTGCGGCCGGCATCACGCTCAACGTGACGTTGATCTTTACGCTGCGGCAATACCGCGCGGCCCGCAATGCTGTGTGGCGAGGCGCCGAGCGGCTGGGCGACCTGGGCAAGTTCAAGAGCGTTTACAGCATTTTTGTCTCGCGCGTCGACGTGTACACCGAACAGCACGTGCCCGAGCTTTCGCCGGCCGCGCAGGGGCTGGTGGGCATTGTGGGGGCCAAGCGGATTTGGGCCGAGAACCAAGAATTCTGGCATGACAAGAAGCTGCCGCGCGATCAGGAGATCGTGTTTGCCTCGACCGGCACGAAGAAGCCCAGCGACGTGCCCTGGAAGTATGCGGGGGCATTTGCCGGCAGCGACATCGAGACCAATCCGCCGGCCACGAACGACGCGATCGAGGCTAGCGGCGTCACGTTCCAACGCGAGATCGACAAGCTGCCGCCGGCCGACGTGCTGGCCGAGATCGACGCCAAGGTTGACCCCGCGAAGCTGGAAGCCACGCTGATGTCCGAAGGCATCCAGAAATTCGCCGATCCGCAGAAGGCGCTGCTGAAGCTGATCGCCAACAAGCGCGCGGCCCTGACCGCGGCGCGCTAGTTCGCCGCGGCTAGCGACACGCGTCGACTTTCGCCGCCTTGGCCGCGCCGAGCTTTTTGGCTGATACTGCGCGCGGCTCTGCACTTAGCGACTCAAAACCTGCCCTGGCGCTGCTCTACGCCTGCGGTGTCTGGTGCCCGGCCGGGGGCCGCTCGTAAAGCTTCCAGGGCTGTGATACCATCACGGTTTTCCCAATCGCGCACAATTACAGGGCGGTTCCGCCATGCCCATCGATCCCTATTCGCCCTGCCCCGGCGGCACTGGCAAGAAGATAAAGTTCTGCTGCGCCGACCTGGTGGGCGAACTCGACAAGATTCAACGCATGCTCGACGGCGACCAGCGCGCCGCCTGCCTGGAGCACATCGACTCGCTGCAGCCTACGTATCCCGCCCCGGCTTGCCTGCTTTCAATCAAGGCCATGCTCGAAGCCCAGCAGGGTCAGGAGGCGCAAGCCGAGGCCACGCTGGCCACGTTTTTGGACAAGTACCCCACCAACCCCGTGGCCCTGGCCGAGAAGGCGACGTTCGTGGCCAGCAAAGAGGGTGGGCTGGCCGGCGTGCCCCTGCTGCAAGACGCGCTCGAACAGTGCGACGAACAGTTGCCGCCCCCCGTGTACGACGCCATCGGGCTGGTGGCGCAAAACCTCGTGGCCGACAATCAGTTAATTCCCGGCCGCGCGCATCTGATTTTGCAGCTGGGCATCTCAGGCACCCAGGATCAAACACCCCTGCAACTGCTGGTGCGCATCAACGGCTCGCCGTCGGTGCCGCTGTTGGGCAAGCAAGACTTGCCACTCCTACAGCCACCGGACGACGCACTGTGGAAGAGCAGCTTTGCCAAGGCGCTCGAACCGGCCATGCACGGCGCCTGGCGCAAGGCGGCCGGCAACCTCGTCGAGCTGGCCGCCAAGGTCGGCGACTGGCCGGCCATTTGGCACAACATCGCCGTGCTGCGCACCTGGCTGGGCGAGGGCCCCGCGGCCGTCGAAGCCTGGCGCAAGTATGCCGCCCAGCCGATTCCGCTCGACGACGCCGTTGAGGCCGAGGCCTACGCGCAGTCGCTCGATCCCGAGGGCATGGACCAGATCGACGTATTGACGATCGAATATGGCGTGCACGACACCGAAACGCTGCTGGCTCGGCTGACTGCCAACCCGCAGGCCGAGGCGATTCCCATCGACCTGGCACGGATGGGCACCGAGGACGAGCCGCCGCCGAAGGGCGCGTATTGGCTGTTCGATCGCCCGCTGGCCAAAACGGCCGCGGAACTGTCGCTTGACCAGGTGTCGCGCGTCGTCGGCCAAGCGTTCATCTACGGCAAGCAAACTGACCGGCCAGCGCGGGTCGAGCTGGTGGCCTATCGTCCGGAGCTGAATGCCGCACAGGCGTCGTTGACCGCCGTGGCCGGCGATTCGCTGGGCGGCGTGATGAAAGAAGAGGTCACCACGCATATTCCGGCCATCCAGCATCTGATGGCCTCGAACTGGCATTTGCCCGTCGATACGCCGATCGAAAAGCGGATGGAGCTGGTCGAACAAAAACGCCGCGAGGCGATTCTCGACACCTGGCCCGCCATGGCGCTCAAGGTGCTCGGCGGACGCACGCCGCAGGAAGTTTCAGGCGACGAAAGCCAACGGATCAAGTTGCTAGCCGCCATTCTGTTGCTCGAACTGGCCACAGGGCCCGCCGCGCAGGGGTTCGACTTCAACCAATTGCGCACAAAGCTGGGGCTGCCCGTGGCCGGGCCCATCGACCCCACCACCGTTGCCCTCTTGGAAACGCCGCTGGTGCGGCTGGCCCGCGTCGAGGTCAAGAAGTTGACCGACGAGCAGCTGGTCGACTTGTATAAACGGGCGGATCATTATCGCCACATCTTGGCGCTGCGCGACCTGGCGCATGAGATCATCGCCAGGCCGTCGCTCGACAAACAGCTCAACAAGGCCGAAGTGTACGGGCTGCTGGCTCAGCTCGAGGTCGACACGCAAAAGGCGATCGCGCTGTTAGGCAAGGCCAAGGAAGTGGCCGACGCCACCAAGACGTCGACCGCGCCTTGGGACATTGCAGAGCTGGCGCTGCGGATTGCCCGCAATGACGTGGCCGAGGCCGACAAGCTGTTGAACCACATTCGCCAGGAGCATATCCGCGAGCCAGGCGTCGCGCAGGCGCTGTTCCAGATTCTGGCCGACGCGGGCATTATCGGTCCCGATGGACGGCCCACGGCGGCTGCCGCGGCAGCCGCGCAAGAAGGGCCTGGAATTGTCGTGCCCGGGGCGGGCGCGGCGGCTGAGCCCGGCAAGATCTGGACGCCCGGCAGCGACCAGCCCACGGGCAAGAAGTCGGCGCTGTGGACGCCTGGCGACTGACGCCGGCTGGGGCGCGCGGTGCTGTCGGCTCGTGGTAGCCAGATCGGGCCGCGTGAGAGGAGCACGTTCGATGCACCCCTGGGAATTTGATGCCTGGCACATGGCACGGGCGCTCGAGCTGGCGCACCGCGGCCAGGGGCTGGTCGAACCCAATCCGATGGTCGGCTGCACCCTGGTGCTGGACGGCGAAACCGTGGGCGAGGGTTGGCACCAGCGCTTCGGCGGTCCGCATGCCGAAGTCGAGGCTTTGCGCTCGGCCGGGGCCCGCTCCCGCGGGGCCGCGGCCTATGTCACCCTGGAACGGGGCTGTCACCAGGGCAACACGGGCCCCTGCACGC
>CAZPED010000203.1:0-6575 GCA_964585335.1 uncultured Planctomycetaceae bacterium
GGGCTCTTGCACCTCGACCAAGGTTTGCGAGGACTCGGGCGTGAAGGTCCACTGAATGGCCAAGTCGAGCGGCGTGCTCTTGCGCGGCACGAGCTTCAGTTCGAGCGTCTCGCTGCCGTTGGCATCCATCCGGCTGATTTTCCACTCCAGCGGCACGTTCCGCGTTGTCGACTCGGGCGGTTGCGCCGTGCCACTGCTGGCCTGCGCCCCGTGAACTTCAACGTAGTTGGGAATGTTGATGGTGACCACCACGTTATTCGCGGCGGCGCCTGTATTGCGAATCTTGACGACGAAATCCGCTTCCTTGCCGATCAGCACTTTGCGCGGCCCAGTGGCTTCGACGCTCAGCACGGGGCTGTTCGCGGTAAACAGCACGCCCGGCTCGGCCGATTCGGCGGAAGCTTCCACGCTGGCCGGTTCCGCCGGCTTGGCCTCTGCGCTTGACGCGGCGGGCGTTTCGCCCTTATCCGTGGCGGCGGGCTCGCTCTTGGGCTGCTCGTCCGACTGAGATTCGTCCTTGCTCGGCTCGGCTTTTTCGGCCGCATCGCTCTGTTGTTTGTCGGTGCTCTGGTCCGAGGCGGCCGCGTCGTTGCCGTCCGAGACGGCTACGGTCGGCTCGTCCTTCGGCGATTTGGCCAAGGTCGGCCGCGACGGCTTCGAGGCCACTACCGGAACATCGCTTTCCTCGACGGCCGCGTTCACTCGCGGGCGGACCGCCGTGGCGCGGGGCACGCGCTGCTGCGATTTAATCGACTTGGTAGTCGGCTCTGATACGCCGTCTTCGACCTCTTCGACCGTGGCCTTGGGGGTCGATTTCGACTGGCTCTCACGCTTTGGTAGCGCGGCGGTGCGCGGCTCGCCGCGCGAGGGCTCGGGCAAGTCGCTGGTGCTGGCCTGCGGAGTGCCCGACAGGCGTCCGCCCGGACGCGGCGGGCGCACGATGATGGGCCGGCGTGTCGGCATCACTCGGTCGAGCACGCCCTTGGGCTGATCGACCGGTTCCACCACCGTCGAACTGGCGCTGGGGCCAGTTTGCGCGCGGCGGATGCCTTGCGGTTCGAGCCGGTCGGGCGAGGTGACCGCCGAGTAATCGGGCAGATCCTCCGTCATGGGCGGTTCCAACCGCGGCCCGCTGTCGTTCTTTGTCGACCCGTTCTTCGCCGGGCGCGACTTGCGCGTCAGCTTGCGCGTGACGCTGAACGACTCATCCGGCTCGGTCGTGCGCGGCTGCGTTTCCTTTTTGCCCAGCAGGTCCTGGCGAAATTGATCGAGTCGATCGCCCAGGCTGCCAAAGCGACGCGGCGCGGGCGCGTCATCGTCTTGGGCAATCGCCACGGCGGCTACACACAAGCCAGCCAGGGCCAACACGGCAAACAGGGTAATGCGGCGAACCATGATCGTCATCCTGACGGAGTAGGTTTCTGCGGACCTCGCCCCATTTATCGGCCGTTAAACTTTGCCGATTGAGGAGACTTTTCGGATTCTTCGCGTTCGCCCCTCTGCCGCTCCCCCCACTGGCCATGATTTGGGGTGTTTGGGAGGAATGGGTTTCTCGCAAATCGCTAACACGACGAATGCCTATTTCTGGTGGGGTGTTGCGACTATAATACAAGGCTTTACCGCCCCAGCGCCCTCCTTGCCGCGCACCCAGCCCGCGCCGGCTCTCAAGGCTTATCTCCATGCGACGCAACGACATTCGAAATATTGCCATCATTGCCCACGTCGACCACGGCAAGACCACGCTAGTCGACTGCCTGTTGCGTCAAAGCGGTGAGTTCCGCGAGAGCCAGCTTGTCGGCGAACGGATCCTCGACTCGAACGATCTGGAGCGCGAGCGCGGCATTACGATCCTGGCCAAGAACATTGCCATTCCGTACCAGGGGGTGAAGATCAACATCATCGACACCCCCGGCCACGCCGACTTCGGTGGCGAAGTCGAACGCGTGCTGCGGATGGCCAACGGCGCCCTGGTGTTGGTCGATGCCGCCGAGGGCCCGATGCCGCAAACGCGGTTCGTGCTCGGAAAGGCGCTCGAATGCCGCTTGCAGCCGCTGGTGGTCATCAACAAGATCGATCGCCCCGATGCCCGGCCCCAGGAAGTGCTCGACGAGGTGTTCGAACTGTTCTTGGAGCTGGGGGCCGACGACAAGCTGGCCGACTTCCCCTACATCTTTGCCAGCGCCCGCGACGGTTTTGCCAGCACCGATCCCGACGCCCGCGAAGGCACGATGAAGCCCCTGCTCGACCTGGTGCTCGAGCGGATTCCCGGCCCCGAGATCGAGGCCGACGCGCCGCTGCAAATGCTCGTCACCACGCTCGACTGGTCCGACTACGTCGGCCGCATCGCCGTGGGCCGCATTTTCTCCGGCGGCATCGCCCGCAACCAGCAAGTGGCACTGTTGCAGACCGACGGCCGCGAGGTGGTCTCCAAGATCGCCTCGGTGCACATGTTCGACAAGCTCGGACGCCAGGAAGTGAGCGAAGCCGCGGCCGGCGACATCGTGGCCGTGGTCGGGCTCGAACAAGTCGAGATCGGCGACACGATCAGCGACGCCGAAGTGCGGCGGGCCCTGCCCCGCGTGGCCGTCGACGAACCCACGCTGCAAATGATCTTCAGCATCAACAACTCGCCGCTCGCCGGCCGCGAAGGCAAGTTCGTCACCAGCCGCCACCTCCGCGATCGCCTGCTGAAAGAGCTCGAACGCAACGTGGCCTTGCGAGTTTCGCCCGTCCAGGGCACCGACGCCTATTCCGTCTCGGGCCGCGGCTTGTTGCACCTCAGCGTGCTCATCGAAACCATGCGCCGCGAGGGCTACGAGCTTTCGGTCGGCAAGCCGCAGGTGATTCTCCGCGAGCGCAAGGGCGTGACCGAGGAGCCGTTCGAATCGTTGGTCGTCGAAGTGCCGCACGACAAGCTCGGCGTCGTCATGGAAATGGTCGGCGCCCGTCGCGGCCAGATGGTCGAGATGAACAACCGCGGCGAATACTCGAACGTGGCCTTCTCGATTCCAGCCCGTGGACTGATCGGCTTGCGCACCCGGCTGCTCAATGCCACCCAAGGCACGGCGATCATGCATCACCGCTTCGAATGCTACCGGCCGATGGAAGGCGAGATCATGGGCCGCGCCAACGGCGTGCTGGTCTCGATGGCCGCTGGCAAGGCCGTGGCCTTCGGGCTCGACGGCCTGCAAGAGCGGGCCGACATGTTCGTGGGCCCCGGCGACGTGGTTTACGAGGGGATGATCGTCGGCGAGAACAGCCGCTCCGAGGACATGGCCGTCAACCCGACCAAGGAAAAGAAGCTCACCAACATGCGGGCCACGGGCAGCGACCGCAACATTTTGCTCAAGCCGCCGCGTGTGCTCACGCTGGAAATGGCGCTCGAGTACATCGACGACGATGAACTGGTCGAAGTGACGCCCAACAGTATTCGACTGCGCAAGATCATGCTGAGCGAAAACGACCGCCGCAAGGCAGCCCGCCGCCGCGCCTAGCACCAGCGCTCGGAAAAGCCTTTGGCGTCCGGCCAGGCCCGGGGTTCAATAGCCCAGGCCTGGCCCGTCGAGTGCCGCGGTGCCCAGCGTTCCGTCGCTGACCGCGAACATCGACGGGAAACGCTCGCTCCAACCCCGGTTGCCCGCCGGGCAATATTGCCGGGCATTCCCCTCGATCGCAGTCACGGTCGGTATTCGCGCCGATAGGCTGGCCGAATGCAAGAACGACCGGCCCGGACAGGTCAGATCTTGTACGCACAGGAACATGCCGTACTTCTGGGCAGCGGCCCCCATGAGCAGCGCTTCGCTGTGCCCCTTGCAGGCTTTGAGCGCCACGCCCGTATAACCCAATTCGCGGCAGAACAGCAGGCTATCGAGGTCGACCAGCGACTCGTCGATCACGACCGGCTTGATGGCCGCCGCCCGGTGCATGCGGTTCTCCGGATGCGCCCGCAGATCGCGATGCGTGGGTTGCTCGATGTACTGCACCCGGCCAAAGGCCCGCGGCGAACGCTCTTGCACCTGGGCGAGAAAATCGAGCACGTAGTCCACGTTCTGGCACTTTTCGTTGAAGTCGAGCGAGTAGTTCCAGTCGTGGCAACCACGGTGGCCCTGCGCCTCGGCGGCCACGGCCTCGACCGTCAACACGCGCTCGACGTCCCAGTGCAAGTTGTCGCCGGCCAGCTTGATTTTTAAGTGCGTCAGCCCGTCGGCCGCAATCCACTCGCCCAGCGTTTCGGGCAAGCCGTCGCCCAGGGGCGCTTGCACCTCGCCGGGTGTCAGCGGATCGAGTGCGCCCACCAGATGATAGAGCGGCATGCGTGGCTTGGGCGCGCGCGAGGTGTAACGATCGAGATACTCGCCGGCAAAATCTGGCGAAAGATAGTGCGCCAGGTCCCTGCCAACCCAGTCGGCGCCCAACAGGTTATAGGAATTCTGGCGGTGCGCTTTCCCGTAGGCGTCGTGAATGGCCGCCTCCAGGGGGCTGGCCGCGACCAACTGGGCCAGGCGAGGCATGTCGCCGGCCAGGCCCAGCGATCGCATCGTCTCGACGGCCGCCGCTGACTGGCCACGGGCCAGCGCGTGTGTGATTTCGAGCGGGTGACCGGTCAGTTGACTGGCATCGGCATCGCGCACCAAGCGTTCGCCGAGAGCTTGCATGGCCGACAGGGTGTCACTGGTCGAAAGTGCGTCGGTCGGCCAGGCCCAAACGTTGCCCAGCGGCATCGATCCTAGCCCCTTGGCCCGCGCGCCGGCGCCGGTTTCCACCTCCACGCGGACGTCGAGCAGCACGACGTCGGTGACGACTCGGCCGCCAAACTTGATGGGCGTGCGATACTTGATTCGCTCAGTGCTGGCCTGGGCGGACCGTAGGCGAATGTCGCTGGGTTTTGGCACGCGGTATCCTCCTGGCCAGTCGATGGTCGGCAGCGGGAACCGCCAATTATCGCCGGGTGCGGCCGGGATTCAACGCATCGTTACAACGCCCGTTGAACCGGGCCACTTACACCAGGCCTTTGCGCACCGCCCAGACGGCCGCTTGCGTGCGGTCCGAGACCCCGATCTTGCGCAAGATGTGCTGCACGTGTTCCTTCACGGTTTCGTAGCTGATGTGTAGCGCCAGCGCGATTTCCTTATTCGTCAGTCCGAAGGCCAATTGGCGCAGCACTTCGCTTTCGCGCTGCGTGAGCGGCACTTCCACGTCGGCCACGAGCCGTGGCGTGGCCAGGGCGCCGGTAACGCGGCGCAATTCATCGCGCGTCCAGGCACTTTCACCGGCCGCCGCGTGCCGGATTGCTTCGACCAGCTTGTCGCGGCCCAATTCCTTGAGCAAAAAGCCGCTGGCGCCCAGCGCCACCGCCCGCGCCACGTAGGTCGGATTGTCGTAGGTCGAGAACATCAGGATCGGCATGTTGGGCTTGTCGAGCTTGATGCGGCCCAGCGCGTTGAGTCCGTCGCCTTCTGGCATCCGAATGTCCATCAGCACGACATCGGGTTCGTGCTTCATGGCCATCCGCACGGCTTGTTCGCCGGTGGCCGCCTCGGCCACTATCTTGATATCAGTGCCAGCCAAGATACTTTTCAGGCCAGAGCGGACCACTTCGTGATCGTCGGCAATCAACAACTTAATGCTCATCTCGATTCCCCCCTGCGGATGCAGGAATTGTGTGTATTTGCTCGTCTGTTCCCGGTCGACCGCGCGGCCCCTTTTTATTTATTAACAACCGATTGCGACGGCTTTTGAATCCCTAATTCAGGTGGGTAAATGCCATGTTGTGGCTGGCTTTATGGTTCGGTATTGGGGGTCCATCAAATGCCCCTCCCTACTTGGAGCAAATCACGAACCAATGCGCCACGTTTGTGGTGGCGAGAATTGTGGCTTGCAACGCAAGGTGATTATTCAAAATCACTTGCGGATTTGCGCTGCGTTGGGCCTCGCCGCTGGACTCCATCGCGATGGGTGGTCGCCAGCTAACGCGTCTGCGCCGAATCGTGCCGCCACTGGTCCTCGGCGGCATCCAGGTCGAAAAGCTCTAAGACCCAGGCCGAGGCCGACCTGCCATCCGTAGTGCGGTAAGTCTTCTTCCCAGTGATTTCGAAGACCTGGGTCATCTCCCGCATCGCTCCCTCGTGCACGTCGGCTGTTCCCACGCCGCGTACAAAGAACGTGACCGCTGGCATCACGAGCTGGCCCTGGGGCCTAAACCGCTGGGTCGCGGCCACTTTCACCGGAAAGTAAACCCGCGCTAGCAGTTCCTTCTCGCCCAAAATCTGGTCGACATAGCATGCCAGCCGCGGCAACCGGCCAATCGAACCCTTCTCGGGTGGGAACGCCAGGGTGGGCACCAGCAGGTGCTGGCTCGACTCAAGCCTGGTCAGATCGGTCTCGAGTGTGCGAATGCGGGCCTGAGTCTGGCCGTCCTGCCTCTCGGCCGACCGAAGCCCACGCAGTTCAAACTCAAGCCGCAAAATCGCGCCGCGGCGATTCGTTTCACAGGTCTTGATGAATCGGTCGATCTTGGGATCGATCGGGAGGGCTCCGTCCGCGGCCATCAGGCGCTGCCGGCCCCCCTGCCACAA
>CAZPED010000204.1:0-6562 GCA_964585335.1 uncultured Planctomycetaceae bacterium
TCGAGCTGCCGCCTGAGCGAATGCACGAGCAGGGTCTTGCCCGAGCCGGCCGCGCCGGCCAGCAAGGCCGCTCCGCGCTGGCTTTCGACGGCATAGCGGAGCTTGAGCAGCGCGCCCTGATGCACTTCGCTGGGATAATAGAACTTCGGGTCGATGCAGTTTTCGAACGGCCGACCGCCCAATTGCCAATACGCTTGGTACATGATGAACCCCTCGATCGATTACAAGTGCGAAGCCGATGGCGGCTGGCTGGTGGCCGGCTGCTCGGCATGGCTGGTATCCAGGGCGACCGTCGCGGCAAAGTTTTCGATCAGCCCGACCACCGGCAAACCGGCTTGCGCGAAGGCCTCGCAGGCTTTCGGCAACGCCGTGGCAGCTTGGCGGCAATCGTGCACGAGGTACACGGCCTCCAGGCCGATCGCTTCGCCCAAGGCTGCCAACTCACCCTTGGCGGCAGGCGAGGGCACCGGCGGCGCGTCGATCAAAATCAGGTCGTAACGGCTGGCCAACAGTTCGAAGCAAGCTTCGGCCCGCAGCGAAGCCGCCAGGTCGGCCAACTTCGCGGGTTTGCCGCGCCAGGGCATCAGCGTCACGCCGTCGTCGACGCTGGCCACCAGGGCCTCGTCGAGCGGTAGCTGCCCCAGTAGCACGTCGTTCACGCCGGCACAGGCATCCAACCCGCAGAGCGTCGTCAGCTGGGGGTGCTCGCCGTTGAGCTCGACGACGAGCGGACGCAAGCCGCGCTCGGCCAGCTGACGCGCAAGCGTCAGGCAAACCGTCGTGCAGCCAGCGCCCCGGCTGAGCGCCGTAAAGGCAATGCACTTTTCGCCCTGGACGCCGTGCGCCACAAGTCGATCGACCATGGCGCTCCAGGCCACGGGTGACTGCTTGACCAGTGCCGTGCACTCGCCGGGCCACTGGAGCCGGTCGATCTCGTGCCGGGCTCGCCCGCTGTCGTCCGCCTTGGCGCGTTGGGTGTAGGCCGACAACGGCAGCGAAGTCGGCGCGGCCGGTTCGGCGGCCATGGTTCCCTCCGAGGACATGCCCGACGGCCAAGCCGGCTCGCTCGGGCGCGGCGGCGAACCGGTCGGCAGCGTGCTCTTGGCCGCGTGGCCGGCGGTTACGGGCGCAGGCTCTTCGGCATAAGCCTTGATAAATGCGCGGTCCAACGTCGTCATTGCGGCGCCTCCGTCGTAATGCCCAAGGGAGCTGCTTCGCCTGGAGCCGCACTGGGCGCTCCGCCATCGAGCCGGGTATCTCCCTCGGCCCGCGCGGTGCGAATTTGCGTGGCGCGGGCTCGAATCGCGCTGTCTTCGGCCCCGGGCTCCGTCGGCGGCGGCAACGAGGGCCCTTGATCGACGGCCGGCGGCTGTTCGAATTGCGGCGCGGCAGGCGCTTCTGCTGATGGCGCTGCGGCCGATGGTGCTGGTGGCGCGGCGCTTGGCATTGGCGGTTCAGCAGCGGGCGCCGTTTCGGCTGCCAGCGGTTGTTGAATCGCCGGCGCTGTTGTCGATGTTGCCACGGGGGGCGTCCAACTGGGCGCCTCGTCGACCGGGCGTGGCTCGGGCCGCTTGCCGCCAAAAATCAACCATGTGGCTACCAGGGCACCCATGCCGAGCAGTGCCCACGATCCGTGGGTACGCACATCGAGCGCTATACGCGGCCAACTTCGCGATTGCGGTGCGAGCTCGTTCAACCGCAACACGACTGGCGGCAGCACCGGCTCTCTCGCGACCACCTCGTCGAGCGGCATCCGGCTGACGGGCGCGGCGGCTGGTCGAAAGCGAACGATGTCGGGTTCGCCAGACGTTACGCCTGGCCGCGACTGGCGATTGAGGATCTGAAACGAGCTCATGACGTTGCACCCCCGCGGGCAATTGCCTTGGCGCACCGAGCGATTGCCCGGAGCGGCGCGCTGCTGCGCGCAAAGGCGGTCAATTCTCCTATCGGGCAGCGGTCGTAACGGTCTTGAGCCTTATCCGGGATACATCGCCTGGGCAGCCTGCGTAGAATGTCAGTTGTCCGCCGATGGGCACCCGCCGAAGGCGTGAACCTAAGTGGCCTGCCCGAGTGTCTGAAGGACGCGATGAGCAGCCCCTGCTGCGCAGGCGCAAGTGGTTGCAGGCCTTGGGGCTGTATGCGATAGTTGGGCAAGGCTGCTATCTCGTGCTCGCCCCGGCTGCACGCAATGTCTTCGGCTCAGGCCTTTGTCCTTCCGCCAGTGGGCTGATAGCGGCCGGCGCGTGTAAACCCGCATTTTTGAACCATTTAGTGGCAATTCATGGCCGTCATTCAACAACCGCAAACCGGCGTTCTGCTCGAAAAGCTCCTCGGGCAGCGAATTCTCGTGCTCGATGGGGCCATGGGCACGATGGTCCATGCCCTCAAGTTCAGCGAAGCCGACTTTCGCGGGCAGCAGTTTGCCGACCACGGCCGCGACCTGAAGAACTTCATTGATATTCTGGCCATCACCCAGCCCGAGGCCATTGAGACGATCCACCGCCAGTACCTCGAAGCGGGGGCCGACATCGTCGAGACCAATACGTTTGGCGCCACCAGCGTGGCCATGGCCGACTTCGACCTGTCGGGCCACGTGCGCGAGCTGAACCTTGCTGCCGCCGGCTTGGCCCGCCGGGCCGTCGACGCCATGAACCTGCTGACCCCCGAGAAGCCGCGGTTCGTGGCCGGCTCGATCGGACCGACCAACAAACAGTTGTCGATCGCCGGCAACGTCAACGACCCCGGCTACCGCAGCGCCACGTACGACCAGATGGTCGAGACCTACTACGAGCAAGTCGACGCGCTCGTGGAAGGGGGCGTCGACATCCTGCTGTGCGAGACGGCCTTCGACACGCTGGTGATGAAGGCCTGCCTGTTTGCCATCGACCGCTACTTCAACGACCACGGCGTGCGCTTGCCGGTAATGGCCTCGTTCACCGTGTTCGAGGGGGGCCGAACGCTCTCGGCCCAAACCGTCGAAGCTTGCTGGAACTCGATCGCGCATGCCAATTTGCTCAGCGTGGGCATCAACTGCGCGCTGGGGCCCGACAAGCTGCGGCCCTATATCGAAGAGCTGTCGCGCATCGCGCCGGTATTCGTCAGCTGCTACCCCAACGCCGGCCTGCCGAACGCCTTTGGCGGATTTGACGAGACGCCCGAGATGATGGCCCGCACGCTCGGCGAATTTGCCGAGAACGGCTGGCTGAATATCGTGGGTGGGTGCTGCGGCACCACACCGGCGCACATTCGGGCCATCGCCCAGGCCGTGGCCGGCAAGCAGCCGCGCCGCCGGCCGAAGATCGAGCCGCTGACCCGCTTGAGCGGATTGGAACCGCTGACGCTGCGCCCCGACACGAACTTCATCATGATCGGCGAGCGGACAAACGTGACCGGCTCGAAGAAGTTCGCCCGGCTGATCCTGGCCGACAAGTACGAAGAGGCGATCGCCGTGGCCCGCGAGCAGGTCGAGGCGGGGGCCAACATCGTCGACGTCAACATGGACGAAGGCATGCTCGACGGCGAAGCGGCCATGACCCGGTTCTTGAACCTGGTTTCGGCCGAGCCCGAGATCTCGCGCGTGCCGGTGATGATCGACAGCTCGAAGTGGTCGGTCATCGAGGCCGGGCTGAAGTGCGTGCAAGGCAAGGCGATCGTTAATTCGATCAGTCTCAAGGAAGGCGAAGAGCAGTTTCTGCACTATGCCCGGCTGATTCGCCGCTATGGCGCCGCCGCCGTGGTGATGGCTTTCGACGAGCACGGCCAAGCCACCGAGACCGAGCACAAGGTGCAAATTGCCCAGCGGGCTTACAAGCTGCTGACCGAAGAGGTGGGCCTGCCGCCGCAAGACATCATCTTCGACCCGAACATCCTCACCGTGGCCACGGGCATCGAGGAGCACAACAACTACGCCGTCAACTTCTTCGAGGCCACGCGACTGATCAAACAGCGCTGCCCGGGGGCCAAGGTCTCGGGGGGCGTGAGCAACGTTTCGTTCTCGTTCCGCGGCAACGACGTGGTCCGCGAGGCGATTCACGCCGCGTTCCTCTACCACGCCATCGCGGCGGGCATGGACATGGGCATCGTCAACGCCGGCCAGCTGGCCGTCTACGAGGAAATTCCCAAACCGCTTTTGGAGCTAGTCGAGGACGTGCTGCTCAACCGCCGCCCCGACGCCACCGAGCGGCTGGTCGAGTTCGCCGAAACCGTCAAGAAACAAGCGACGGGCGGCGAAAACGCGGCGCTGGCCTGGCGCTCGGGCCCGGTCGAACAGCGGTTGGCCCATGCCCTGATCAAGGGCATCGTCGACTACATCGACCAGGACGTCGAAGAAGCCCGGCAGAAATACGATCGCTGCTTGCAAATCATCGAAGGCCCGCTGATGGACGGCATGCAAGTGGTGGGCGATTTGTTCGGCGCCGGCAAGATGTTTCTGCCGCAAGTGGTCAAAAGCGCGCGGGTCATGAAAAAGGCCGTGGCCTACCTGCTCCCCTTCATGGAAGAAGAGAAGCAGCAATCGGCCGGCGCGCCGTCTGCCCGCGGCAAGGTGCTGCTGGCCACCGTCAAAGGTGACGTTCACGACATTGGCAAGAACATCGTCGGCGTCGTGCTGGGATGCAATAACTACGAAGTGCTCGACCTCGGCGTGATGGTCCCTTGCGAGCGGATTTTGGAAACGGCCAAGACCGAGGGGGTCGACATGATCGGCCTCTCGGGCCTGATCACACCCAGCCTCGACGAAATGGTACACGTGGCCCAGGAGATGGACCGCCAGGGCTTCTCGGTGCCGCTATTGATTGGCGGGGCGACGACCAGCGCCAAGCATACGGCGGTCAAGATCGCGCCGGCTTATCGCCACACCACCGTACACGTGCTCGACGCGTCGCGCAGCGTGGGCGTGGTCGACCGCTTGCGCAGCGACGAACTGCGTCCGCAGTTCGAAGCCAAGAACCGCGAGGATCAGCAGGCCCAGGTGGCAGCGTACCAGCGCCGACAACAGGTGGAGCTGGTGCCGTACGCACAGGCCCGGGCCCAGCGATTCGCCACCGACTGGCAGTCGGCGCGGATCGACAAGCCCAGCTTCCTGGGCGCCCGCGTGCTGGCCGACTTTCCGCTCGAAAAACTGGTGCCGTACATCGATTGGTCGCCATTCTTCCTCACCTGGGAGCTCAAGGGCAAGTACCCGAGGATTCTCAGCGACCCGCAGGTGGGCCCCGAGGCGCAGCGGCTGTACGACGATGCCCGCAAGCTGCTGGAAGAGATCGTGGCTGGCAAACTGCTGCAGGCCCGGGGTGTGTATGGCTTTTGGCCGGCGGCCGCGGTGGGTGACGACATCGTGCTGTTTACCGACGACACGCGCAGCGGGGAGCTGGCGCGCTTTCACACGTTACGCCAACAATGGCAGCGCGTGGGCCAGTCGAACTTCCTGGCCCTGGCCGACTTCGTGGCCCCGCTCGACAGCGGCCGACACGACTACCTCGGCGCCTTCGCGGTGACGACCGGCCTGGGGGCCGACAAGCTGGTGGCCAGGTTCGAGCGCGATCACGACGACTACAACGCCATTCTGGTCAAAGCATTGGCCGATCGACTGGCCGAGGCCTTTGCCGAGTACCTGCACGAGCAGGCTCGTCGCGACTGGGGCTACGGCGGCGACGAGCACTTCACTAACGACGATTTGATTGCCGAACGATATCGCGGCATTCGCCCCGCGCCGGGCTATCCGGCTTGCCCCGACCACACCGAGAAGGCCACGATC
Source organism: uncultured Planctomycetaceae bacterium (assembly GCA_964585335.1). Taxonomy (GTDB): domain Bacteria; phylum Planctomycetota; class Planctomycetia; order Pirellulales; family PALSA-1355; genus CAZPED01. The sequence goes on from CAZPED010000204.1 coordinate 5,753, forward strand.
TTCCGCGTGCTCGACGCTCAGCGGCAAGCCCTCATCGAGCTGACCGAGAGCTTTGCCATGTCGCCGGCGGCGAGCGTCAGCGGCTGGTATTTCGGACACCCCGAAAGCCGGTACTTCGCGGTCGACCGCCTGGGCCGCGACCTGGTGGAAGACTATGCCCGCCGCAAGGGGCAAAGCCTGGCCGAAGTCGAACGTTGGCTGTCGCCCAACCTGGGCTACGACCCGCGCGGGTAGGCTGTCGATCGCCTCGCTGGGCTAGCCCGACTTCGCCCCACGCGGCGCAATCGGCCGGGTCGCTCTCGGTCCGCGGGGGCGCAAGAGCCACATCACGGCAATCACGGGTAGCGCCAGCAGCAGGAACTTCGGCCAGCGCATCGCGATCAGCAGCACCACGACGATCGTGGTCACTAGCCAGCGGGGAAAGTTGCGCAGTTGCGGCTGGGCGAACCACAGAATGGCCATCATCAGTCCCACACGCAGGCAGGCGGCCCCCAGCGTGTCGTCGCTCTGGGTGCGCAGCGCCGCGCCGACCAACAGCAGAACTCCAGCAATCAGACCAATCGTAGGGCGGTGCATGGCGTCATCGATTATGCCCGCCCGGGCCAACGCGGGACAAGCCGAGCCGCGTCCAGCGGCGCCCCCGAGGCGATTTACAGCCGGTCGAGCGTGTCGAACCAGCGCACCAGCGCTTCGAGCTCGTCGGCCGTCAGGTACCGGCTTTGCTCGCCCAACTCGCGGACCACGACGGGGTACTTCATGCCCCGCAGCCGCTTGATGCCCGCTTCGACGAGCGGCGTCGTTTCCGTTTTG
>CAZPED010000205.1:0-6559 GCA_964585335.1 uncultured Planctomycetaceae bacterium
TGGGGCCTTCGATCAGCACTGCCAGATAATTGCGCTGTCGGGCAGATGACTCGGGCGTCTCGTTCCGCCGCTTGCTGGCGCTGTCAAACCAACCGATGTACACACCGCTGTCGGATGCGCCTTTTGCCAGGCTCATTCGCCCCGAGGCCACCAGCTCATCGTCGAGCGATAACGGGCCGACCGGCACGGCGTAGTACGCGGGCCGCTCATCGCGAAACACGATGCCGCCGATTTCCCCGGCCTGGCCGCCGGCCACACGAGTTGGGCTGAAGCCAAAATCGTGATGCGGCCGCAGAATTCGCTCCAGGTACTGCGCGTCGTTGCCCACGGCGTCCCAGTGCGGATCGACGTCGAACGTTTCACGCACGCCATCGACGGTCAGGTCGTCGAAATAGGCTTCGATTCGCTGCCCTGGCGTTTGCACGTTCCAAATGCCGAAGTGATTCAGCGTGGCTCCCTGAGCGCGGTGGCCCGGGGCCAGTTCAGCGCGATAGACGCGGCCGTCGATGCGAAACGTCAGCAGTCCGCGCCCCTCGGCGCCGCTCGGGTCGTAGTCGAGCGACCAGTGCAGCGGCTTGCCGTCGGCAGCGAAGGGGGGCGTCTTGGTGCGCTGATATTGCTCGCCCTCAAACGCGCCCCCGCCGCCCGTGCCCCATTGGCTGGTGCCGTATTCGTAGAAGGCCCAGTATTTGCCTCCGTTGCCGTCCAGTCGCATCGCGATCGAGTTCGGCGTCCGCCAACCAGGCGGCGTGTCGCGAAACCAGCCCAACATCAGCCCGCTGGCTCCCTCGGCGCTGCGCACTGCCAAAGTGCCCGAGGCGCTGCACGGCTCGTCGAGCGACCTGGGGCGAATCGATTTGGCATACAGGGCCGCCACGGGCGCGCGCTGCACGAAGCCGCCGATTTCGCCCGGCCGGGCGCCACCGGCGTAGTTGGTTGCCCGATAGCCGAAGTGCTGATGCACCCTGGGACGCGTCACAGGTAACAGCCGATTGCGGAACCCTTCCCACGCTGGATCGACGTCGAACGACTCGCACCGCGAGTCTGTCGGCTCGGCCGCCCAAATGCCCGCCGAGCCGACCAGCGCCGATATCAGGACAATCGAGCAAGTTCGGGCAAGGGGCATGGCAGTCATCTCACCGGTTGTGATGGCCCACAACCGTTGGTATTCTCACGCATTCACGATTGCTCGCCCCAGTTTACCAGGAGTGTTTCATGGCTCAAAAGCGTTTGGCTCACATGGTGTACTTCAAGCTGCAAGACAGCTCGCCCGAGTCGATCGAGCGGCAACTGGCCGCGGCGCGGAAGTATTTGACCGGCCACGACGGGGTCGAGCTATTTGCCATCGGCACGCGCACGCCCGACCTGTCTCGCGAAGTAAACGACAAGGACTTTGACGTCGCCCTGCACGTGGTGTTTGCCAGCCGCGCCGCGCACGACGCCTACCAGGTCCACGAGCGGCACAAGAAGTTCATCGAAGAGAGCAAACCGCACTGGGCCAAGGTCCGCGTGTTCGACGCCGACGTGGAATAAGCCCACCGGCGGCACACGGCTGCCGGTCGCGCGCACCTGGCGCTAATCGCCCCGCAGCGCTGGCCGAGGCCGCGCGGGCTGTTGCCGCGCCGCTTGCCGCACAGTGTTCTACCGCGTGGCCAGCCGCCGCAGCACTTCGATGCCCCGATCGATCGTCTCGTCGCTGGCCGCGTACGAAATGCGGAAGTGCGTGTCGCGCTCGCTGAAGATATTGCCGGGGATGACCAGCAGCTTGTTCTCGATAGCCTTGTGCACGAACTGTTCGCCCGTGCCCCAGGGCGCCTTGGGAAACACGTAGAACGCGCCGCCCGGCTTGACCAACTCGTAGTGTTCGGCCAGTCCCGCCACGATGCGGTCGCGCTTGGCCCGATACGCGTCCAGGTGGGGCCGCATGTCGACGTCGAGCGCCGCCAGCGCCGCCCATTGCGCCGGCTGCGGCGCGCACACGAACGTGTACTGTTGCAGCTTGATCATCTGCGTGATGACCTCGGCCGGCCCATGGGCAAAGCCGATGCGCCAGCCGGTCATGGCGTGGCTCTTCGAGAAGCCGTCGATCACCAGCGTTTGCGGGTTGTACCTGGCCGGCGAGACGAACGGCGCGTCGTGGTTGAACGGGCTGTAGATTTCGTCGCTCACCAGGGCAATGTTGCGCTGCGAGGCCAGCGGCGCCAGGCCGCGTATCTCGTCGTCGCTGGCAGTCACACCGGTCGGGTTGGCCGGGCTGTTGAACAAGATCACCTTGGTGCGCTTGGTGATCGCGTCGGCCACCTTGTCCAGGTCGATGCGAAAGTCGGGATACGTATCGATCACCACGCACTTGCCGCCCGCGAGCCCGACCAGCGACTTGTACATCACGAAGTACGGATCGAACATGATCACTTCGTCGCCGGGGTTCACCAGCGCCATGATCGCCAGCACCAGCCCGCCGCTGGTGCCGCTGGTTACGAACACTTGCCGCGTCGAGTGGTTGTACTGGTGGTTGATCCGCTCTTGCAGCTTGTCGCGCAGCGCGCCCACCCCCTGGGTCGGCGAATAGCTGTTCTTGTTTTCCGCGATCGCGCGCGCCGCGGCATCCTTCACCGCGTCGGGCATCGGAAAGTCGGGCTGGCCAATCGACAGGTTGATCGGGTCAGTCATCGAAGCGGCCAGGTCGAACACCTTGCGGATGCCCGAACTGTCGAAGTACTGCATACGATCGGCGACCCACGGATGACTCATAGCATCTCCCACGCGGTGAAATACGGCGGACGGCAACCCTCGGGGCAGTCGAAGGGTCGCGGGGGGCAAACCGCCATTATTACTTGTGGGTGCCAAGGCCGTCGAGGACTTCCGACACCGCGCGGTCGCTTTGGCTCAAGAGGGTGAGCAGAAAACTGACTGCAAGCAGCCCGTCGGCGGCCGGCGGCTGCGTGTCGAACCAGAATCGCCCGCTGGGGCCGCCCGCCAGCTGCGCCTCGTGCTCGACGAAAGCGTCGTACACCGCCTCGCGCGTGCTGGCGGCGACTACCACGTGCGCGCCGCGGCGCTGCAAGCGCGCGAGGCAATCCGCGCTGACCGTGCTTTCGACCACCACGGTCGCCCCCGGCCGCTGCCGGCATACCTGGTTCGCCAGCGCCAGCAACAATGTCTCCGACGCCACCGGCCGGCCGCGCTCGTCGATCAGCTGACACGCTTCGCCGTCCACGTCTATCCACATGCCCAGGTGTGCGTGCGACTCGACGACCCGCGCCGCCACGACGTCGAGCCGGCGCGCGTGCGACGCCATTGCCGTCTCATCCGCCGCGCCGCAGCCGATCAGCTCGCAGGCCGATTGCCGGGCCAGGTCGCGCCAGGCGTCGAGCACGCCCTGGCAACCCGTATCGATCACGATGCGCAGCGCGCGCAGACCATGAAACAGCGGCCGCAAGCTGGCCAGGTAATCGGCCCGCGCGACGGCGCGTTGCGCCCCGCCGCTCGAGCGCCCCGGCCGATTGAGCGTTGGCCCGTTGAGGATCGCGTCGAGCGCATCGAGCCGCCCCGGGCGCGAGGCCGGCCTGCCACCGGCGCCCCACAGTTTCAGCCGAAAGGCCTGCCGCCTGCCGCCGACGGCGCCGATCCACAGTCCGCCGTCGCACGTCTGCCGCCCACAGCAACCTGCCAACTCGGGCGCCGAAACCGCGCCGATCTCGATCGTTTGGCAGCCGGCCCACTGCAATCCGGCGCACGCGGCGGCAAACAGCTCGGCGGTCAGATAGTGACCATCGCAGCCCACGACCACCCGTGGCGGATCGCTGCTCGCGCGGCGTTCGTTCCACAGTTGGCAGCCCGCCGCGGCGGCAAAACGGCGCACGGCCGCGGCATCGAGCCCGCCGGCCGACGTGCCTTCCCATTGTTCGGCCGCGAGCAGGGGAGGATGGTCGCTGGCCCGCTCCAGCTCGGCCCGGCGCCGCACTTCCGCCTGCGCCAAGCCCACGGTGTCATGCCGGTGCTCGCAGTGCCGGCAGGCGGGATCGAACGCCGCCAGCCGCCCCAGGTGAATGGCCCGGTCGATCGGGCGCAGTTCGTGCGGGCAGCGAAACTCGGTGCGAAGCGCGGCGGAGCTGGCAGGGCGATCGTCCATGAGCGGCCCGTACGGACAACGTTCGACTGCGAGGCGCGATTTACGAGTGGGCGTGACCGTCGGCGCCGCGGCGCATCTTGCTGCGGGCTCGGCTGAGCGTGGGCCCCACGCTGTTCTCGGGCAGGCCGACGGCGGAGCTGATCTCCTGGTAGCTCTTGCCTTCGAGGTGATACATCCGCACCACTTTGGCTTCGGCGCCTTCCAGGCCGGCCAGCAAGCGTTCGACTTCATCGCGATCGCTCACCCGCTGCTCGACGTCGGCCGTGGCCATGGCCATTTCGGCCACGGCGGCTTGCGGCGCCAATCGCGACGAACTTTTTTGCTTGAGCATTTCGGCGACCACCACGCGGCGGGCGACCACGGTCAGATAGGTCGCCAGACTGCTTTCGCCACGGAACTGGCGGAGCACGTTCATGTTGTCGCGAACGATCGCCAGAAAGACTTGCGCCACCAGGTCCTCGCGGTCCTCGGGCGAAAGGCGAATCGACCGGCTCTGGGCGCTGTGGTTCACCACGTGGACCACAAGGCCGATGAAGCGGTCGACGAAGTCCTCCCAGGCGCGTGGCTTGCGGGCCAGGCAGCGTTGCAGGAGGTTGCGGTCGATTTCCGATAGTGCCACGGCGGTGAACCCTTGGGAGCTGCGAATCCGCCTTCGAGCCAGACCGCCCGCCAGCCGCACCCGGCGAGAGGCCACTTCATTGCAGAAGGTGTTAATACTAATGATTTTAAGTGGACCCTCCAGATGAGGCAAGTCTGACTTCTTTTTAACCGATAACCAGCAGGTCGTGTTGGCTTGACAGTGCGAAGAGCCAATGACTAGAATTCGCGCGAACGGGGTAAAAATGGCCCTTCAAGTGCTTGGCAATCAAGCACTTGAAATCGAATTTCGAGAGTGCCATCGGTCGCCCTCCCCAGCGGACGCATCCAACGAGCCAACTGGATACGTCGGTGGCAGGGGACGGGGGAACTTGCCCGGTCATCCGACGAGTTTGGGTTTTTTGAGTCGCGCGTGACGCCAAAAGGAGAGATCAGTCCATGACTCACGTAGTTGCCGAGCCATGCTTCGCTTGCAAGTACACTGACTGCGTGGTGGTTTGCCCCGTCGAATGCTTCTACGAGGGCGAGAAGATGCTCTACATCCATCCGGATGAGTGCATCGACTGCGAAGCGTGTGTGCCCGAGTGCCCGGTGGAAGCCATCTTCCACGAAGACAACCTTCCCGAGCAGTGGAAGGATTTCAAGGAACTGAACGCCGAAATGGCGCCGCAGTGCCCCGTGATCACCGAAAAGAAAGAGCCGTTGGCTGGCTCCTGATCGTCGGCAAAAAACGCTTCGCCCCCCGAGGGCGAAGCCTGGCGTCACTGGCGCGCGACGAACCGCGGCATCCCCCAGCACGATCCGCGGGCAAGCGTGCCAATCGCTGCGCTATTAGCCCAAACGAACCCTCAACGGCGCGACTCGAGCCACGGCTCGGTCGCGCCGTTTTTTATTGGGCTCGCCTGCTGGCCCTTGCGCGTGTCATGCGCACCACCGCGGCGATAGCCGGCCGCAGCTCGCCGCGCGAAGAACCCCGCGACTGGCCGTCGCTCGCAGCGGCCGCCGCGCAAAAGCCCGTGTCAGGTCAACCGGCCACGAGGCCCTACTTGAGGTCGACCGACCAGTAGGCGTTATCGAGAAACGTCTTCCAGCTCTCGTACTTCGGGTTGCCCAGCTTGATGGCCAACAGCGGGCTCCGCTTGGGCTTCACCGGGTGGCGAATCAGCTTCATGTTCGCCTCTTGCGGCGTGCGGCCCCCCTTGCGGACGTTGCAGGCCACGCAGGCGCAGACGATGTTCTCCCAACAAGTCTGGCCGTTCTGGCTCTTGGGCACCACGTGGTCCAGGCTCAGCTCGCTGGTCGGAAAACTCTTGCCGCAGTACTGGCAGCGGTTGCCGTCGCGGGCAAACAGATTGCGGCGGTTGAACCGCACCGTCTGCTTGGGCACCCGGTCGAACGACAGCAGGCGAATCACGCGCGGGACTTGGATCTCGAAATTGACCGACGAGATCCAATCCTCGTGGGGCTCCTTGAAGGAGGAGCGCAGCTCGCTGACTTCGCGCCAAGTGTCGAAGCTGTAGTTGGCGAACTGCCCCTCGTGGAGGTGAATCACCTCGGCCAACTCGCGGACCAGAAGACAGAAAGCTCGCCGCACGTTGACGACGTGCACCGCCATGTAAAAGCGGTTGAGCACCAACACGCTGGCGCTCAGCGGGTTCGCTGCGACTGCCGAATTCGTCATGAGACGCTCCCGGGAACGAGGTCGAAGCCCGTCGGCCGTCTACACGTATCTCGCGCGGCGCATCCAAAGTCGCGCGGATCGCGGCCGACTTTGCGCTGGCCTAGCCCCCAGAGAGGCATGGCCTATATCGCTCAGGTCAGCTTATTGTA
>CAZPED010000206.1:0-6544 GCA_964585335.1 uncultured Planctomycetaceae bacterium
GGCAGCTTTTGATCATGCCCACTGGAAAGCCGTGCAGCGAGATGTCGAAGATGTGGCCCCCCGGCCGCTTGAACCAGGTGGCCATGCCTCCCAATTTGTAGTGCTGTTCGAGCAGCAGTACCGAATTACCGCTGCGAGCCAGCGTATTGGCCGCGGTCAGGCCGGCCAGGCCGCTACCGATGACAATGCAATCGTAGCGGTCGCGGGCGCCTTGCAGAAAGTCTCGGGGCATGATCGACTTCGACTCGGTGAGGGTTAAGATTGCTCGGCGACCTGGCAGGCGGTCGTCTCTGCCGACTGGCTTTTCAGCAGGTGCTGGTTGGCCATGGCCACGCCGCTGAACATGGCGCCGATGATGCCGACAAAGCCCTGGTCGGTGCCGCAAACGAATAGATTCTTGAGATGGGTCGTGCCGCTCCAGCGTTTCACCGGAGCGCCGTAAACGGCTCCGTTTTCGTGCCCCGTAAAGCGGCGGATCGTCGTGGGCGTGAAGGTATCGGTGGCCACGACCCTTGAGCGGAAATCGCCGACAAAGCGGACGGCCGAATCGACAATCTTGTCGTGCCACATTTGCTTGGCCGCCTGGTAGGCTTCGGCCGGCAAGCCGCGCCAGCGATCAAAATTCGCCAGCGCCGTGACCCGCACCATCCCTTCGCCGAGGGGCGAATCGTACTGAAAATTATTGGGCACGCAGACCACGCCGCTGCGCAGGTCGACCATTTCGTCGGGCTTCTGCCAGTGGAACTTGTCGCTGTCGTTAAAGAACACGACCGTGCGGTCGCAGCCCAGCTCGCGCGGCTCGCCATCGAGCACCGACACGCTTTCGACGAAAGACAACTGGCCCGGCTCGCGGTGGGCGGCGGGGGGCGGCGGTTGATCGCACATCCGCATGGTTTCGACCCAGCCGGCCGACGACAGAATCCGCTCGGCCGAAATATGCCGGCCGTCGTCGAGCACCACGCCCACAACGCGGCCGTTGTCGACTTCCATACGGCTGACGCCCGCCCGCAGGCGCAACTCGCCCCCCAGTTGCTTGAACCGCCGCACGAGGTGCCGCAGGATCAGCCGCACGCCGGCCCAGGGTCGGGCAAAGCCCTCCATGAAGATGCTGCGGAACATGATCGAGAATTGCGCGAAGTCCATGTCGTGCTCCCGCGCGCTACCGTAATACATCAGCGGACAGAAAAGCATGTCGACCAGGAGCGGGTCGCGAATGATGCTGCTGACGACTTCTCGGGCGGAGCGGCTGGCCGATTGCTCGTTGACGTCGTCGTAGTCGATGACCGTGTTGGCCAGCCGCTGGAAGTTGTCCTTCTCGGCCGGAAAGTTGCGGTTAACTTCCGACTGCAAGAACTCGAACTGATTGTTGAACCCCAGCGTGACGCCCGGAAACATCACGGCCGAGCCGACCTGTGGCGACAGCGAGAAGTCGTCCCAACTGAAGCGCAGTTGCCGCAGCAGGCGTGCCAAGGGCCCTTTGCGAGTGCCCTTGGGCACGAAGTTGGTCACCGCGTGCAGCCCTACGTCAAAGTTGCGGCCAGCCATGCGGTAGAACGAATTCAAGCCGCCGATGGTCGTATGCCGCTCGAGGATGCAAACGCGCTGATCGTAGTACGCCAGGCGAATGCCGGCCGCCAGGCCAGACATTCCCGCGCCAATGATGATCGTGTCGTAGCGAGACATGTTACAGCGGAGGGTAGGCGTCGTCGTCGTCGACGGGTGGGTTACGCTTGTGTCGCCGGCGCCCGGCCCTGCGAGCCGATCGCCGACCGGTGGTTCGCACTACTTGGGCAAATCTCGCATCAGGGGCGAAAGGTACTCGACCGTGCTGTTCATCGTGCCCAGGTGCACGTAGTCTTCCTCGGGAATCTGCACGCGATATCGTTTCCGCAGCTCCATGACGATGTCGAGAAAGTCCATGCTGTCGAGCTCCAACTGCTCGCGCAGCGGCACGTCGTCTTTCAGGCTGCTGAGGTCTTCGTCGGGCGCAATCCCTTCGAGAATGTCCAGAACTACTTCTTTCACTTCGGCCGGACTCATGCCGCGTATTCTCCGCTATGCTCTAACTCGTGGTGCTCTCAGACACGTTTGATGATGACGACCGAATTGATCCCCAACATTCCGAATGAATTGTTCAAAATCACCTCGATCCGGCGGCCTTCCCTGGGCTGGTTGACCACCAGTCCTTCCAGCGCACACTCGGGATCGAGCGCATCGACGTTGATCGTGGCATGACAGACGTTGTCGGCAAACGACGGCAGGTTGCCGCCCAGTTCCAGGGCGCCGGCCGCGCCCATCGTGTGGCCGATGAAGCTCTTGGCGTTGTTGAAGAGTGTGCGCTCGCTGCGGCCAAATACTTGCCGCAAGGCGGCGCACTCCTGGGCATCGCCGCTGGCCGTGCCCGTCGCGTGCGTACTGACGATGTCCACCTGCTCGGGGGCCAGTCCGGCGCGGCGTAAGGCCAGTTGCATGCACTCGGCCTGGCGCTGCGCATTGGGCAGCACGAAGTCGCTGGCGTCGCTGTTCATGGCGTAGCCAACCAGCTCGCCGTAGATTTTCGCGCCGCGGGCCTTAGCGTCCGACAGGCGCTCGAGCACGTACATGCAGCCGCCCTCGGCGACCACGATGCCATTGCGGTCGACATCGAACGGGCGCGACGCTCGGTGCGGCTCGTCGTGCGTGGCCAGCGCCCCTTGGCTCTTGAAACTGGCGAAAATGCCGAATGTGTGAATGCTTTCCGACACACCGCCGGCCAGCGCCACGTCGCACTCGCCCAGGCGCAACATCTGGGCCCCCTGGATCATGCCGGCGTTGCCCGCGGCACACGCGGCGCCGATGGTGTAGTGCGGCCCCGTAATGCCGAGGTTCAGCGAGATTTCGCCGGCCGGGTTGTTGGCCACGGTGCGGGGATTGTGGTGGTGCGACCAGAACTTCGTGTCGTAGTCGAAGCCTTTGAGCTCGTAGATTTCGTTTTCGGTTTCGACGTTGCCGTGCTCGGTCACGCCCACGTAGATGCCGACGTTGGCCTTGTCGACGTTCGGCCAATCGAGGCCCGAATCGGCAATGGCTTCGCTGGCGCAATAGATACCGACGCTGCCAGCGCGCGTACCGCGACGCAGATCCTTGCGCTTTTGATAGCGCAGTTCGTCGAAATGGCATACGCCGGCCAGCGTGGGGCCGATGTACCGGATTTCGTAGGGCGTCACGCCGCTGCGGCCGGCCAACAAGCTCGCGCGAAAATCTGCCAGATTGTTGCCGTTGGGCGCGGTCAGTCCGACGCCGGTGATCACGATTCGATCACTCTCGCGCAGTCCTGCAATCATCGTCCAACCTTCCCTGTGATCATTGAAACCCTTGAAGTTATCAGGCGCGTGCCGAGCTTGGCAAGGCCCCTATCGAGCGCAACCCAAGTGAACGGAATGCTTTGTGGCACAAAGCACTTAGCTCGCGGCACCGCTGAGCCCACCGGTCACATTAACCGGCCAACACGGCCCCCAGCCGCCGCATGCCCTCAGCCGTCGAAACGGACGGCTGGTAGCCAAAATCGGCCCGCGCACGCTCGATGTTGAAATAATGCGAGGTACCCAGCTGCGCGGCAAGGAACCGCGTCATGCGGGGCTCGCTTTGGATTCCAAAGAGACGGTAACACGTCTCGATCACCGAGCCGATCCGCCACGCCGCACTCAGCGAGATCGAGCGGCGCACGGGGCCCAGCCCCGCCAAAGCCAGCAGCTCGTCAATCCATTGCCAGCAGTTCACCGGCTCGCCCTGCGAAAGAAAGTAGGACTTGCCGGCCACGGCACTACCGGGCGCAAGCGCGTCGGCCGCCTGCAAGTGGGCAGCAGCCGCGTTGTCGACGTAGATCATGTCGACCAGATTGCGGCCATCGCCCACACGGCGCAGCGCGCCCGTACGCGCGCGCTCGATCAATCGCGGAATCAAATGCTGATCTTGCGGCCCCCAAATCAAATGGGGCCGCAGTGCACAAGTGGACAGTTGGGCGTCATCCGCGGCGAGCACGGCTTGTTCGCCCAGCGCCTTGGTGTGCTGGTAGTGACACAGCCAGCGCCGCGGATAGGGGACCGATTCGTCAACGCCCGCTTGCGCCGTGCCGTCGAAAGTGACACTCGGACTGCTGGTGTAAACCAAGCGGGGGACGCCCTGGGCTCGGCAAGCGGCAATGACGTTGTGCGTGCCCGCGACGTTGATGCCGTAAAACTGTTCCCAGGGCCCCCAAATGCCGGCGATGGCCGCCGCGTGATAGACGACGTCGATTCCCTGGCACGCCGCGCTAACTGCCCGCGCGTGGCGGATATCACCCTGCACGCACTCGACGCCCAGGTCCGCCAGATCGTCGTATCGCCCGCGGGCCAGGCTGCGCACCTGGTCGCCGCGGCGCAACAGATGCTCGATGATATATCGGCCGAGAAAGCCGCCGCCCCCCGTGACCAGTGCCCGCATGCCGTTACCCCAATTGCCGCTCGGCCCAAACGGCCAGCCGCTCGCGAAAGATCTTGGCGTTGTGCCGAATATCGACCGGCATGCTCGGATGAATCAGGAACTGGTCGATCGATCTGGTCAGCGGATTGGCCTGTCCCAGGGCACGCAGCTGATCGAACAGCTCCTGCCGTGCCGCGCTGGAGCGCGGACGGCGATCGGGCCAGGGCTCGACGACCATCACGGGGCGCTGTGAACCCCGCGGCCCAATGCCCACCAGCGCCGAGCGAAAGACGGCCGGGTGCTGATTGAAAATCGCCTCGCAGGGAATCGTATAGAGCGGGCCGGCGGCCGTCTCGACGCGGTGGGCCATCCGGCCACAAAACCAAAAACGGTCCTGCTCGTCCAGGTAGCCCACGTCCCCCATGCGGTGCCAGAATCGTTCGCCATCGTCGATTTTCGCCAGTGCGTTGGCATTGGTTCGGGTCACGTACCGCCGCGTCACCACGGCGCCGGAGACGATCAACTCGCCAATTTCGCCCCGGGCCAATTCGCTGGCTTCGGCCAGGCTGGCAATCGGACCATCGACCACGCGCACGACTTTCCAGCTAATGCCCGGAAACTTGCGGCCCACGCAGGTCCCCGCTCCCTGTGCCCAGCGGTGCTGCGTTTCGGCCAGCACCTGGCTGGCGGCAATCGATGCCACGGGTAGCGACTCGGTAGCGCCATAAGGCGTGTGTATGTCACCGTCGGGGGCAATGCAGGCCTTCATGCTGGCCAGCACGCGCGGCGGCACCGGCGCTCCGGCCGAAAGCACGCGCCGCAGCGAAGGGAGTTTGATTCCCTGCTGCTGGCAGTAAGGGCCGACGCGATTCCAGATGGCCGGGGAACCAAATGCCTGCGTGATCTGCCACTCGAGAACCGGCTCGACAATATTGCGCGGATCGACCCGCGCCGGTCGCGTGGGGTCCATCACCGGCAGCACCGTGGTCACCCCCAGGGCGCAGTTGAACAGGCCGAATAGCGGAAAGCCCGGCAGGTCGATCTCGCCCGGCCGAATGCCGTAGAACTCACCCAGCTCGCTGACTTGCTGGTCGAAATTGCGGTGGCGATATTCGACGCCCTTGGGCGGACCGGTGCTGCCCGTGGTGAAGATGATTGCCGCGGGATCGTCGCCGCGCGTGTCGTGACAAAACGGCGCATCGTCGCCCATCGCCCGCAGCTGATCGAGCGTCAGCCCATCCCAAAACCAGCGCCGGCCCACGGTCACGTTCCAACGAGCCTGCGGAAACTGGCGCCGCAACACGCGGCGCACGGCCTGCACCAGCGGAATGGCCACGAAGCCCTGGGGTTGGGCGTCGGCCAGGCAGCGAACGAGATTCTTGCGCCCCATGCCCGGGTCGATCAGTACCGTGACCACGCCGGCCTTGAGTAGCGCGAACACCAGGGCGATAAAGTCGCGACTCGGCCGCACCAGCAGGGCCAGGCGGGCCCCCGGCGCGACACCCCAACGTCGCAGCCCGCTGGCAATGCGGTTGCTGTCGGCCTCGAGCTGCCCAAATGTCATCCGCCGATAGTGGCGTTTACCGTCGGCGCCGCGTCGCCCAGGCTCGGCAATGGCCAGCGCGTCGGGCATGCGCGCGGCCATCGACGTCAGTCGGCGGGCCACATTGACGCTGGCCTCGGCTGCGGCGCCCGGCTGGTTTAAGCTCGCGGTTTGACTCATGGAAACTCGTTGGCGTGTAACGCCAGGGAACTTCTCGACTGCCGGCACGCCAGCCTCGTGGCTAATTAGCCGCCCACGGCGACTCGCTCGGCGGTGTAATCGAGCACATGCCGGGCAACATCGACGTGCAGCGCTCGTGAGAGCGCCTGCCAGCCGGGCACCGCGTTGACTTCCAGGACGTAGGTCTGGCCATCACGAGCCGGCAACAGGTCGACACCTGCTACCAGCGCACCCACCGAATCGACGGCCCGGCGGGCCAGCCCGGCCAGCTCGGCGGTCAACTCGCACGCTTCGGCCGTGGCTCCCCGGCTGACTTTCGTCCGCCATTCGTGCGGGTTTGTGCGTCGCATGGCCCACATTTTTTGGCCAACGCCCAGCACG
>CAZPED010000207.1:0-6535 GCA_964585335.1 uncultured Planctomycetaceae bacterium
ATTCCCTAAAGCCTTGCGATTGCATTATTACTGGCAGTAAGCCTAGGGCCAGTGCCGCCGTAGGGCGACACCTGCCAGCACCGCAAAAGGATACCTCATAATTCAAACCCTGCTGAAAATGGCTCTGGCATGACAGGTGCTATCTGTAGCCAGTTGAAAATCACTTTCCGAGCGGACACCTATTTGAAACTGGAACGAGGGCCGGTATTTAAAGCCCAGCAGTCATTGCCGGTTGGCCGATCCATTTGCTAGCAATGAGCTGATCTATTCGGAGATTCGCTGGCCGCTGCCTCTCCCCTCGCGGCGACGACTCTCCCCGGGCCCGCCCCAGATGCCGGCGGGCGCGCGACTAGGCGGCATCGAGCGGACATCGCTTGAAAATACACATCAGGAGCTCGTGATCTTTTATGGAATTCCGTAAGGTGCTCGCCTTGCGCGGTCCGAACATTTGGGCCAATTTTCCGGTGCTGGAAGCCTGGGTCGACCTCAAAGAGTTCAGCGACCGTCCCTCGGACCAAATTCCCGGATTCAATGCCCGGCTAATGGCCTGGCTTCCCAGCCTGGTCGAACATCGCTGCAGCACCGGACAGCGCGGCGGTTTCTTCGAGCGGCTCCGCCGGGGAACCTACCTGGGTCACATCCTGGAACACGTCGCCCTGGAATTGCAGACGCTGGCCGGCACGCCCGTCGGCTTCGGCCGCGCCCGCGAGACCTCGGAAGAGGGCGTCTACCGCGTTGTCGTGCAATACAAAGAAGAAGAGCTTGCCCGCAAGTGCCTCGAGGCGGCCCGCGCCCTGTGCCTGGCCGCCGTGCACGACCAGCCGTTCGACGTGGCAGCCCAGGTCAAGCAACTTGAGCTCGAAGCCCACGACATTTGCCTTGGCCCCAGCACGGCTTCGATCGTGCGGGCCGCCGAAAAGCGGGGCATTCCCGCCCGGCGGATGAACTCGGGCAGCCTGGTCCAGTTGGGCTATGGCGCTCGCCAGCACCGCATTTGCACGGCCGAGACCGATCGCACCGGCGCCATTGCCGAGTCGATCGCCCAGGATAAAGAACTCACCCGCACCCTGCTGACGCAGGTGGGCGTGCCCGTGCCCAAGGGGCGCCCGGTCACCGATGCCGAAGACGCCTGGGAAGCCGCGCAAGAGATTGGCGTCCCCGTGGTCGTTAAGCCGCAATACGGCAATCAAGGCCGCGGCGTGATTACGAACCTCACGACGCGTGAGCAGGTGATGGCCGCGTTTGCCGCCGCCAAGGAGGAAGGCTCGAGCATCATGGTCGAGCAGTTCGCCCCCGGCGACGATTACCGCATTCTGGTGATTGGCGACAAGATGATCGCCGCCGCCCGCCGCGAGCCGGCTCACGTCGTTGGCGATGGTGTCTCGACGATTCGCCACCTGGTGGACGAGGTCAACAAAGATCCGCGCCGCAGCGATGACCACGCCACGGTGCTCACCAAAATCAAGCTCGAAACGATCGCCTTGGCCCTGTTGGCCGAGCAGGGTTTTACCCCCGACTCGGTGCCGCCAGCCGGCCAGCGCGTGCTGATTCGCCGCAACGCCAACCTGAGCACCGGCGGCACCGCCACCGACGTCACCGACCTGGTCCATCCGGAAGTGGCCGCCCGGGCCGTCGAAGCCGCGCAAATGATCGGCCTCGATATCGCGGGGGTCGACATCGTGGCGACGGACATCTCGTTGCCCCTCGAACAGCAGCGCGGCGTAATCGTCGAAGTCAACGCCGGCCCCGGACTGCGGATGCACTTGCAGCCGTCGACCGGTCAGCCCCGCCCCGTGGGCGAAGCGATCGTCGATCACCTGTTCCCCGAAGGGCAATCGGCTCGCATTCCCATCGTGGCCGTCACCGGCGTGAACGGCAAAACCACGACCACGCGGTTCATCGCCCACATCTTGCGCACGCTCGGCCGCAAGGTGGGTATGACCTGCACCGATGGCATCTTCATCAACGACCGGCGAATCGAAGCCGGCGACTGCAGCGGCCCCATGAGCGCCCAGGCCGTGCTGATGAACCCAACCGTCGACGCCGCCGTGCTCGAAACCGCCCGGGGTGGCATCCTGCGGGCAGGCTTGGGCTTCGACCGCTGCGACGTGTCGGTCGTCACCAACATTGGCGAAGGCGACCACCTGGGCCTCTCCGATATCGAAACGCTCGACAAGCTGGCGGCCGTCAAGCGGACGATCGTCGAGGCCACGAGTGCCGACGGCGCCGTGGTGCTCAAAGCCACCGATCCGCTCGTGGCCGACATGGCCCGCTATGCCCGGGCCAGCGTGATTTTCTTCGCGCTCGACGGCGAGGAGCCGACGATCCTCGCCCATCGCCAAGAGGGCGGGCGGGCCATCTTCGTGCGCCACGGCATGGTCATTCTGGCCGAAGGCGAAGTCGAGATTCCGCTCGTGGCCCTCGAAAACGTGCCGCTAGCGCATGGCGGCCGCATCAGCTTCCAGGTCGAAAACACGCTGGCCTCGGCCGCCGCGGCCTGGGCCCTGGGCGTGCCGCGCGACGCGATTCGCGCCGGCCTCGAATCGTTCGCCGCCGACAAACACAAAGTGCCCGGCCGCTTCAATCTGCTGGAAATCGCCGGCGCCACGGTCATTGTCGATTACGGCCACAACGTTTCGGCCCTGTCGGCACTGATCGAAGCCATCGAGCAGTTCCCGCAATCGCGCCGCACGGTCGTCTACTCGGCTGCCGGAGACCGCCGCGATTGCGACATGGTTCGCCAGGGCCAATTGCTCGGCGAAGCGTTCGACCGCGTGATCTTGTACGAAGATCATTACCTCCGCGGCCGCGAGGAAGGCGAAATCATGCGGCTGTTCCGCGAAGGGCTCGCCGCCGGCGCCCGCGTCGGCCAGGTGCAGAACTTCAAAGGCAACATCAAGGCCATCGAAACCGCCCTGCGCGACGTGCGGGCCGGCGAACTGCTCGTGCTGCAAGCCGACATGATCGACGAGACCATGGACTTTCTGGCCAGGTATCTGGCCGAGAAAGGCACGGGTCACGAAATCGATCTGCGCGACGCCATCGATCTGCCGGCCAGCGAAGCGGCCGACTACTACGCCTCGCAAGTGGTCGACTAGTCGTAGCCGAAAAGTCAACCGGGCGCGAGTCGCCCACGGCCTGCCCTGCCCCGCTGGCGCTACATCCGCCAGTTGTCGGGCAGGATCGCACCCTTTTGCACGCAAATGATGCGGTCGCGGATCACGGCCTCGGGGGTTTCCTCGCTCGTGTCGACCCCCGTGTCGTTGACCACTCGCACGTTGCGGCCGATGCGGCAATTCTTGTCGATGATGGCCCCCTCGACGACCGTGCCCGCGCCAATGCCCACCGGGGGCACTCCGCCAACCGTGGCTTTGGCGGCTTCTTCCGCAGTTTCATAGTCGTCGCTGCCCATCACAATCGAGTTGCGAATCGTCACGTCGCGGTCGATGCGGCAGCGTAGGCCAATCACGCTGTTCTCGATGACGGCGCCCGCCTCGATCGAGCAGCCGTCGGCGATCAGGCTGCCACTGATTTTCGCGCCGTCGAAGCGCGAAGGGGGCAGAAAACGCGACCGCGTGTAAATCGGCGCCGAGGCCGAGGCCAGCTCGAACGGCCGCTGCGTCGCCGCTAAGGCCAGGTTGGCCTCGTAGAACGAGCGGATCGTGCCGATGTCTTCCCAGTAACCGTCGAACAGGTGCACCTGCACGCGGTGCGTTCGCGTGGCGGCCGGAAAGATCTCGCGGCCAAAGTCGTGATAGTCGGTCTTCGTGAGCAACTTGACCAGCGTTTCGCGGTTGAACAAGTAAATGCCCATGCTGGCCAGGCAGTCGCGCCCCTTGCTGTCGATGCCGTGGCGGTCGATCCAGGCGGGCTCCATCCGCACGATGTCGATCTCCTTGTCCGTCTGCGGCTTTTCCAAAAAGCCCGCCACGCGGCCCGAGTCGTCCACGCGCATCAGCCCCATGCTGCGGGCGGTCTGCCGGTCGACCGGCATGGCGGCAATCGTCACGTCGGCTTTCGACTCGACGTGCGTGGCCATCATCTGGGCAAAGTTCATGCGGTAGAGCTGGTCGCCCGAGAGGATGAACACGTGCTCGCAGTCGGCCTGGTCGATATAGCGGAGGTTTTGCCGCACGGCGTCGGCCGTGCCCTGATACCAGTTCGAAGCGTCCAGCGTTTGCTGCGCCGCCAGAATCTCGACGAACCCGGCGTTGAACTGGTCGAAGTTATAAGCCCGGCGAATGTGCCGGTGCAGGCTCACCGAGTTGAACTGCGTGAGCACGTAAATGCGGTTGAGCCCGCTGTTGATGCAGTTCGACAGCGGAATATCGATCAGGCGATACTTGCCGGCCAGCGGCACCGCCGGCTTCGAACGATACTTCGTCAGCGGATAAAGCCGGGTGCCGCGGCCGCCACCGAGCACCAGCGTAATGCACTTGCGCATGCCAACTCCTTCCGGGCGTGTCAACGATCTCGAATTGCGAACGCTTGCCTGGGACTTTGCTACTTCGTCACGAAATTGACCATCCGGCCGGGCACCACCACCACCTTCAGCACGGTTTGGCCGGCCAGCAGCTCGGCGATGCGGTCGTCGGCCCGCGCGGCCGCCTCGCACTCGGCTGCCGAGGCCCCCACCGGCACGGTGATCCGCGCCCGCAGCTTGCCTTTGATCTGCACGGGAATCTCGACGCTGTCTTCGCGCACGGCGTTGGGGTCGAACACCGGCCACGGCTCGTAGGCCAGCGACTTCGTATGACCCAGAATTTGCCACAGCTCTTCGGCCACGTGCGGAGCCAGCGGCGCCAGTAGCAGCACGAACTGCTCCATCGCCTGCCGCGGCCGCACGTCGCACTTGAAGAAGTAGTTGACGAACTCCATCAGCTTGGCGATCGACGTGTTGAAGGCCATGCGTTCCAGGTCTTGCGTCACGCCCTGAATCGTCTTGTGCAGCACGCGGTTCTGCTCGTCGCTGGGAGGCACGTCTTGCACCGAGGCGTTGAGCTCGATCGCTTCCGCCCGATCGTTCACGATCAGCCGCCAGGCACGATCGAGAAAGCCGCGCACGCCGTTCACCCCTTCCATGCTCCAGGGCTTCGTGGCTTCCAGCGGCCCCATGAACATCTCGTACAGCCGCAGGGCGTCGGCCCCGTACTCGCGCACCACGTGGTCGGGGTTCACCACGTTCCCCCGGCTCTTCGACATCTTGTGCGCCCGGCTTTCCAGCCGAATTTGCGGCTGGCCTTTGACCACGAAGCTCTCGCCCGATTTTTCGGAATGCTCGGGCATCACGCGGGTCGCCGTCAGCGCCTCGCCAGTTTTTTTGACGACGTGCTGGCCTTGCTCGTTTTCGGTCACCTCCGCGGCGCTCACCCAGCTGCCGTCGCCGCGCTGGTAGCCAGTCAGCTCGATCTCGCCCAGGATCATTCCCTGGTTGACCAGCTTTTGGAACGGCTCGACCGTGCTGACAAAGCCGCGGTCGAACAGCACCTTGTGCCAGAATCGGGCATACAGCAGGTGCAGCACGGCATGTTCGGCGCCGCCAATGTACACGTCGACCGGCATCCAGGCCTTTTCCACGGCCGGGTCAACCAGCGCCTGCTCGTTGCGCGGGTCGAGAAACCGCAAGTAATACCAGCACGAGCCGGCCCACTGCGGCATCGTGTTCGTTTCGCGCTTGTAGCGCACCCCGTCGATCACCGGATACAGCCAGTCGGCCGGCGCCTGGTCGAGCGGCGGCTCGGGGCTGCCGTGCGAGCTGAACTCCTTGAGCTCCGGCAGGTTCACCGGCAGCTCGCTGGCCGGCACCGTGCGGGTCAGGCCCGTCAGGTTGCCTTCGGCGTCCAGCTCGTGCAGCACGGGGAACGGCTCGCCCCAAAAATGCTGCCGGCTGAACAGCCAGTCGCGCAGCTTGTAGTTGACCGCTTCGCGCCCCTGTCCGCGCTGGGCCAGGTCGGCCGTGATGCGGCTTTTGAATTCGGCGGTGGGCAGCCCATCGTAGGCGCCGGAGTGGATCGCCACTCCCTCGCCCGGAAACACGGCCTTGCCGGCCAGCACCGCCTCGCGATCGACGTCGGGCGCCGCGCCCGGATCGACCACCGCGGTGATCGGCAGGCCGAACTGCACGGCAAACTCATAGTCGCGGGTGTCGTGCGCCGGCACGGCCATGATCGCCCCCGTGCCGTAGCTGGCCAGCACGTAGTCGGCAATCCAGATGGGCACGGGCCGCGAGTTCACTGGGTTGGCGGCGTACGAGCCCGTGAACACGCCCGTCTTGTGCTTGGCCAGGTCGGTGCGGTCGAGGTCGCTTTTGCGGGCGGCCTGTTCGCAGTAGGCTTTGACCGCGTCGGCCTGCTCGGGCAGCGTCAGCCGCGCGACCAGCGGATGCTCGGGCGCAATGACCATATAGGTGGCGCCATACAGCGTGTCGGGACGCGTGGTGTACACGCGAATGCAATCGGCGGCCGGCACGCGCGGAAAGCCCTCGGCCGCGCGGCGGTCGCGCCAGGCTTTGAAGTCGGCGCCGGCCATCTTGGCG
>CAZPED010000208.1:0-6520 GCA_964585335.1 uncultured Planctomycetaceae bacterium
GAAGGCGGGTGACCTGAAAGAGGCCCGGAGACACCTGCTGTCGGCGGCGTTCGGTTGGAATCCGCTAACCATCGATCAGATTAGCGCGCCCATGCTGCCGCTGGTGGCGCTCTTGTTTCTGCTCACCCGGCTGTCGACGGCCCGCGTCAAGGTCTACCGGTTTTCGTTCGCTCTCAGTCTGCTGGCCGAGGCGATCGTGCTGGCCATGTACGCCAGCACCGACGCGTGGTTCATCGTCGCGCTCATGGTCCTCTCGTCGCTGCTGCCGGCCGCCGAAATCTGGTGGCGGGGGCGCTCGCTGCGGGCCTTTGCCCTGTACCTGGGGCTATCGGCCGTGCTGCTCGTGGCTGGCCAGTACGGCATCAGCCGCCACGACGGCATCGCGCCGCTCAACGCGAGCGCCGTCTGGGCCCTGGCCCTGGGCGTGGCGATTCGAGCCGGCCTGGCCCCGTTCCACTCGTGGATACCCGATTTGTTCGAGCGGGCTTCGTTCGGCACGGCGCTGCTGTTCACCACTCCACTGGTGGGCGCCTACGGCCTGACCCGGCTGGTGATGCCGGCGGCGGCCCCCGAGGTCAACACCTGGGTCGGCCTGGCCGCCGTGGTCACGGCGCTGTACGCCTCGGCAATGTCGATCGTGCAGCGCGAGGGACGCGCCTACTACAGCTACTTGCTCATCAGCAATGGCGCCGTAGTGCTGGCCGGTCTGTTGGCCGAGTCGCACACGGCGCTCGTCGGCGGACTGTGTACCTGGCTTTCGGTCACCGTCGCCATCGGCGGGCTGGGACTTACGCTCCGCGCGCTTGAAGCTCGCCGCGGTCGTTTGCGGATGGATACCTTTCAAGGTCTGTACGACCACACGCCCAACCTGGCCGCTTGTTTTGCCCTCACCGGTCTGGCCAGTGTCGGCTTCCCCGGCACGTTCGGCTTCATCGGCAACGAGCTGCTGGTCGACGGCTCGGTGGAAGCCCAGCCAGTGGTGGGCATTTGCCTGGTGGCCGTGGCGGCCATGAACGGCATCGCCATCATGCAGGCCTTCTTGCGGCTCTTCGGCGGCGCCGCCTACTTTTCCTCCGTTTCGCTCGGCCTGCGCCGCCGCGAGCAGTGGGCCGTGCTGACCCTGGCGGCGCTGATCCTCGTCGGCGGTCTATTTCCGCAATGGATCGTGGCGGCCAGAAACGAAGCCGCTGACGAGCTGACCCAGCGCGTCCACCAAGGCGCTCCGCCTGCGCACGCTAAACGACGGCCATTTCGTGCCCCTGCAAACCAACCTCTGGGGCACGAACAGGCCTCACCGGCGAATAGGCGCGCAGAGCTTTCCATCACTCTCGCTCCCAATCCTGTTCCGAGCGCCGCGAGCAGCCCGTGAAGGGTTAAGCAGCAAGGGTCGCCCCGCCCGAGTTGGGCTAGCCGGCCGGCGTCGGCATGGCTTGGGGCTGGCCAACCGTGGGCAGCGGCGAAATCAGCGTCGCGTAAACGCACAGCCCCACCAGCACGACCGCGGCCAGCAGGCTCCGCTCGTAATAGACAATCTGCAGCCAGCTCGGCCGCGCGGCATCCGGCAAGCGATTCAACCTGTCCAAAGATACGGCCGCGATCCATCGTTCGGGCACGCCCCGCAGCATCGTCGGCCGCAAGTAGGATCGCACCCAGTTCAAGTCCAGTCCCTGGGGAACCCCGTAGATCGCCATGAGCTGGACCGCATAGGCCGTGGCTACGAGGTCTCCGACTTGAATCTTATTGATCGCGTATTGCCGGAAACCGCCCGCCAACTCAAAGCCGCCAGACGTCGTGCTGTGGAACCGTAACAACATTTGGTGCATCGGACCGCGAAACTTTTCGACGTCCACCGGCCGGCCGATGACCGACAGCAGTTGCGTTGACCGTAGCGCCTCCTCCAACGTGGCGTATTGGTCCGTGGCCGTGGCCCGTAGCGTAGCGCGTAGCCGGTCGGCCAGGTAGTCGCGCTCCGCGTCGGTCAGGTCGTCGTGCATCGCGGCCGCGCGGATCACCCAATCCTCATGCCCCAGGCTCGTAAAGGGTCGCGATTCCAACACCTTCGGCATCGTAGCCAGCAAGAACTGCCGTTGCCTGGCATAGTCGTGTAGCTGCGCCAGCTCTTTCGGTCCCACCAGCCCCGCGCGGAAAGCGCAACCCAAGATCAAGGGATTCTGCTTTCCCTTCAACTCCTCGGCCAACAGCCGCCGCGGTTTGAGAAACGGCAAATCGAGCTGCCTGTCGATCGTCCAGTTGGCGACAATCTCCCACCGCCGCCAACTGGAACTCGAGAACGGCGCACTATCGAACGATTCAACATACTCGGCTATCCGTGCCGGCGCGGGCGGCCAGGGCCATGCACTGCCGTACTGCCCCGCGAACACGATCATCAGCACCGCCATTGCCGGCAACATTGCCAGGGGCGCCAGAAACGCTGCCGCCGCGGCGCCAAGCGATCTCCACCGAAACACCGATCCGGCCAGGATGCAGGCCACTACCAGCCAACCGCCAAAGAACACGGGCGTGACCAGGGATGGGTCAACAAAATGGATCTCTTGATAACCAGCGGTCGGCGAGCCCGCGACCTGGCCCAGCAAGAGCAGGCCCGCAAGGCACGACGTACCCACCACCCAGCGATTACCGAACCCGGCCCGCGCCAAGGCAGTCAACGCGCGCCCGAGCAGTGCGAGCGAACCAACGTAGACCAGGAAAAGCATCCAGGTCGCCCCGACCAGCGACAAGGCCAACGTGGCCACGTAGATCGTCAGGGCCTGCCAGCGATGCTCGCGCCACCAGTGCCCCAACCCCTGTTGAGCGGTCACGGCGTCAGACGCCGGCGCGCGCCCGGCACTCACCAGCCGGCGTGCGCCACGCAAACTGTACACGGCCGCCCCCAAGAGGACGAACAGACTGATCGCCGGCAGCATGGCGTAGCCCAGAAGTTTGGACAAACCAGCTGCGGGTGCCTGCTTGATCGCGGCGATCGCTGCCGGCCCGACGGAGAGCAACTCTAGCGGCAACACAGCCGCCGCGGCCCGCAGCGCCGCCGATTGTGCGGTCACTGGCTCAACGCCCGAGCCATTCTGTCCGCTGAGCCTCGATAGCACGCCTGCTTCGAAGTCGGCCGCGTCGACCCGCAGCGGCCGCAAAGCCTCGCGCAGCGCTTCTTCAGAAACGAGGTTTACAGGCATAGCAACAGCTTTCCCGCTTGCTGCGCCGATCCGCGATCGATCAGCCTCCGCAAGCTTTTCCGGGCTTGATACAAGCGCCCTTCGACGGTTTTGACGGTTACCGCCAGTAGCGCCGCAACATCGTTGACGCTCGTTTCTTCCAGGTAGTGCATCAGCACGACCTGCCGCTGCTTGGCCGGCAACCGGAAGATGGCCTCGCGCAAGGCTTCGAGTTGCGGCGACGGCTCGCTATCGCCCGGCGCTGCGGCCCATTCCAGTTCGGACGGCGGCACGCTCACCACGCGCAATCGCCGCCGCCAATGAGCCCGCGACCAGTTGCGGTAGCGGTTCAGCGCCACGCCCCGCAGCCAGCGGGCAAACACCTCGGGCTGTCGCCAATCGCCCCGGCACGCCTCGCGCTTCAGCCAGGCGTCGGCGAAACTGTCCTGAGCGATCTCGGCGGCCTCGCCCCAGGGCACACCCCACGAGGCGATCAGCCCGACGAGTGGCCCCCGGTAGGTATTGATGAGCGTGGTCAGGTCCATGTTGATCCCACTTATACCTGGAAGTGTCCGGATCAACGCCCCTTCCCACAGAAATCCGCAGAACTTTTTTGGGCGACGCCGCGATCCCACCCACTTCTTCCCAGACGGCAAGCATCGGGCCGCGATGGGCAACGGCCTGATGGCCAGCCTGCTGCTCGAAGCGGTGCACCGCAGCCACGCACGGCCGGCTGTGACCCCGGCGGCGCTGTTGCTGGGTCGCGGAGCCCGTGGCGGTCGCGCCCACGTCGCACAGGCGATACGTCGGAATGACAAATGACAATTTCTGTTGATTCATGATCGTTGTGAGTGAAAAGGGTTCATACAGTCGTCTTGCTCGCGCAACAGAAAGCCTTCGCGTTCAGGGCCGCCAATCGCCAATGCCGTGGAACTTCCAGCGGAGCAACCTGACGCCAAGTCTGTGAATCAAGCCGTGGTACCGGGCGGTCCACCTTGCCCCTGCCGACGTTCCACCCCGCGCGGTCTCGGCGGCGTTCGAGGAACCTGGCGCCGCGCTTGGCTGAGCCACCACCAATCGACCAACCAGCGAGCCGTCTTCCGCAATCGGAGTTCGGCGCGAGGTTGAGGCACGCATTTGCAAGGTCCACAGCGCCGCCACTTCGCCCGGGCGGCAAGCGACAGGAAATCGGCACATGGCGATACGCCGCCGACCAAAAGCGTGACCCGTCCGGGAGAGTTGAAGTCAGCCGATCGAGCGCCGCGGGCTGACGAACGGACGACGCCGCGTGACGCCTTGTACGAATCGCGAGAGCCAACCGGCCGGCTTCCGCGTGCTCGGTGGACCGACGCCCCGACCTGGGCAGGACAGTAGGCGGTCCACCTGCCCAGGCCGTTTCGGGCGTCCTTCTGGCTGACGCGGTGCCAAATTGATTCCGATCGTTTGCAGCAGCCAATACAGCTTGCGTCGGACCCAGCCCGGCTCGCTCCGCGACCCGCTATCCGCGCTGCGGGCGACCGGCTCCCAGCCCACGAATTCATACTCGAATCGAATCGTCAGCTGACCGGCGTCGATCAAGTGGCTGATGCGATGCAGCCGGTAAATCGACCGGTATGCGTCGCACCGCCGGCCGAAGCTACCGACCGAAAGTCGCCGCGTCGATACGCTCGGCGCGGACCACACCTCTTCAGGCACCCGATTGGTGGCCACCACCACGGTCCCGTCGCAAGGGCCGCCGTGGTATTGGGCCCGATACTGATGCACGTTCATCGCCAAATGTCCATTCCGACCGCTTGCTTGCGCGCCACGATTTCAGCGATCCCGCCTCGCCGTCACCGCCTGATCGGCAGCAGCCCGACCTTGAGGCCCTATGGTGATCGTGGGCGGAAACGCGAAATCGCAGTCGGCGTCGACGGTGGCCAGCTTCAGCACCTGCGGACCGGACCACAAGTCACCGCCCAACGGCTGACCATAGTACTCCGCGCAGGCATGCACGCGCCCCGCGGCCTCGACCAGCACGAGTGCCCGCGGGACGCGCGGCGCGCCGACATGACGCCGGCGCACACTGACGACCAGGTCGAGATGCGAGTCGGTATATCGCCACTCGCGTTCCGATGCAGGCGTGCAATCGAAACGGCCGCCAGTGACCGCACAGTGGGCGCAAGTCCCGCCGCGCGTCGATTCCACGATTACTTCCAACCGCTGATCCGACGGACCGCACGACGCGGCGTGCTGATTGCCAGCGTTTCGCGTACCCTGCGCGACCGCAACGTGATTCATAACACTGCCAGACATGACAGCTCCTTACGCGAGCGCCTGGCGGACTGAAACCGTTTGCGATGAACGCTTCGCACGATCGGTCACGCACCTGGGCGCTGGCTTGACCGAATCTTATCGCTGCGCGCATCAAGATGGCGTCAAAACCGCCGCGAGCGCGGCGCGGCCCACTTAGCCGGCGCGCGCAAACCACGGTGCGGCCGTCGATTGAAGCAAGTCTTTGCGCAATCTTGATGCGAGCCGCCAGCAGAGTTCCCCCGGCGGCACGTGCTGGGCCCGTCGAACGCGCCGCGATGCTGGCGCCGCTAAGCGGGCTGCACCACGTTGGGATCCATGTACACCAGCTCCCAGATATGACCGACGAGGCCCTGGTAGGTGTGCTGGTCCATGAACCCGTGGCCCTTCGACGCCAGGCGCTACTTGCTGTTCTTCTCGGCCCCGGCGCGCAGCCGCTCTTCCTGGGCTTGCAGTTCGGGCGTGAAGGCTTCGCCAAAATCGGCCGCCTCGAACAACGGGCGGATCTCGATCACGGCCTCGGCTTCGTCCGGCATCGGGTTAGGGCAGCGCTTCACCCAGGCGATCGCCTCATCGAGCGACTTGACCTGCCACAGCCAGTAGCCGGCGATCAGCTCCTTGGTTTCGGCAAACGGGCCGTTGACGACCGACCGCTCGCTGCCGCGAAAGCACACGCGGGCGCCCTTCGAGCTGGGGTGCAGGCCCTCACCGGCAAGCATCACGCCAGCCTTGACCAGCTCTTCGTTGAAGTTGCCCATGTCGGCGAGCAACTGCTCGCTGGGCATGTTGCCCGCCTCGGAGTCCTTGGTCGCCTTGACGATCACCATGACTTTCATTGTCGCTACTCCTCGTATTTGAGTTATCGTGCCGCAGCTTTCTCGCGGTCGTTACATCACCTAGTCGCCAGTCGCGATGTTCAATCGACATCCACTCCCAAAAAATCCGCTTCCAAATCATCGTGAACGCACTCCTTGCGTGCCAGGCGCGCAGCGGAACAAGAGAAATGCCACCTGCCTGCTGCGCGGCAGCACAAAGCGCCAACGATTCGCAGCGCCGCTACG
>CAZPED010000209.1:0-6498 GCA_964585335.1 uncultured Planctomycetaceae bacterium
ATCGCGATCCAGTTGCGGAACAACCGCCCCTGGCCGCAGCGCGGACAACGCAATCGCCAGGAACGGCTCAGCGTCGTGAAATACGATTTTTTGCGAGGTGCCATGGGCAGTCGCGCTCCTCTCTCGGGCTCGACGTGGAAACTAGTCGGCGCCCGTGCCTGTCACTATCATAGACGCTGTTTTCATCACTGAGAATGGCCACGCGGGAGCGACGATGCGCGGTTTAGGGCGAACGCTGCAACTCTTGGGATTGGCGGTGCCGCCGCTGGCCATGGTCATGCAACTCGGCGAAGCCATCACGCTCGGCCAAATGCTCACGATGCTCGTTGCCGCGGTGTGCTGTTTTGGCATCGGCCGCATCATCGAAGGCTACAGCCACTAGAGCGCATCGGCACAGGGCAGGGCGGCCCAATTCGGTCTGCGGCGCTCGACTCCAGGTGTTTTCGTTCTTTCCGAGCGGACCTGCGCGACCTATAATTGCTCCAGCGCCTGGAGCGGTCGCGACGCTGAGCGAATTGGCACGCTGCCGTCTTTCCAAGCGGCTGCTTGCTACCGCCCCAAAGGCCTGGAGCTGGTCATGTCCCGATGGCAGCTACGATTGCCAAACGCTCACGGGGGCGATCGAGTCCAGCGGCCGGGTTTTCTGCTTCTTGTCATCGTTTTGGCGGCCACGCTGGCCGGCCAGGCCCAAGCCCAATTTGCCATCGGCCCGGTGGAAATCTCGGGGGCCGTCGCGCTCGACGAGGTCGATAGCGCCGTGCGGGCTCATCTGGAACGGGTCCGCGCCTACGTCAGCGAGCGGCAATGGGACGAGGCCGTCGAAACGTTGCGCCAAGTCATGGAGACTCACGGCGGCAAAATGACCGCCATCGCGCCGGGTCGCTACGTCAACCTGGCCGACTACTGCCACCTGCAAATCAGCGGCTTGCCCGACGAAGCCCTGGCGCTCTACCGGCAACGCGTCGACCCCATGGCCCAGCAATGGTACCACGAAGCCTTGCCGCGGCGCGACGCGGGCCGGCTGGCCGAACTGGTCGACAAGCTCTATTGCAGCTCGTTGGGCGACGATGCCCTGTGGGCGCTTGGCGAGATCGAGCTCGAACGCGGTCACTACGGCGCGGCCCGCCGCTGTTGGGAACAACTGATCGAGCTGCCCCCCGGTCGCGTCACCGCGGCGCAGTTCGAGGCCGCTCGCGACCAGCCCGGTCTACCCGCCGAACAGCGCGCGCTGCTCGAACGCTGGTACGTCGTCGAGTCGACGGGCAGCCAGCAAGACTACCACCTCCGTACCGACACGCTGCTGCCCGATGCAGACGCCGGACGACTGGTCGCCCTGTGGAAACAGCAACAGGTGCCCGCCAGCCGCCTGGCTTATCCGGCCACCAGTTTGCCGCACGCCGACATTCGCGCCCGCTTGATCCTGGTTTCGATACTCGAAGGCTCGCTCGACCGCGCGCGCGACGAGCTGAGCGTGTTCGAGCGTTTGCATCCCACGGCCAAGGGACGCCTGGCAGGGCGCGACGTGCAATATGCCGAAGCGCTCGCCGCGCTGCTGGCTGCCGCGGCCCGCTGGCCGGCCGTGTCCGCCGACGACGACTGGCCGACGTTTGCCGGTTCGCCCGCGCGCAACAAGATCGCGCCGCGCCGTCTCGACCTGGGCCCCGCGGCGTTCGAGCCGATCAACCTGGGCGAGCCCGTGGTGGCTGACTTGTCGAACTCGCGCATCTACAGTCTCCGGCGCATTGGCGAAGACTCGCAACGATTGCTCAGTTATCACCCGGTCGTGGTGGGATCGCTGCTGTTGGTGTGCGATCAAAGCCGCATTTACGCGTTTAACGTCGAGACGGGGCAGCCCGCCTGGCCCGTGGCCGACTCCAAGCGTCCGCCGGGCGAGATCTATGTCGACGAAAACGCCGCGCTCGTGGCCCGACTGGGAGGGCGGCTGGGCGTGCCGCGGTTCACCATGACCGTCAGCGAGGGTAAGCTGCTGGCGCGCATGGGCTCGCAGGTCACTAGTCGGCCGCTGGAAGCCACCGACGGCCACTCGGGTGGATACCTGGTGTGTCTCGACCTGACGAGCCAAGGCCGGCTGCTCTGGAAATTGACGCTCGACCGGCCCGAGGACGAGAAATGGGCCTTCGAAGGAGCGCCGCTGGTCGACGGCGCGCAAGTTTTGGTCGCCATGCGCAAAAGCGACGTGCGGCCGCAGGCCCACGTGGCCGCGTTCGATCTGCAAACCCGGCGGTTGCGTTGGCGCACGCTGGTTTGCGCGGCCGAAACCCCCGGCGGCGGTCAGTCGGAAGAAATGAGCCACAATTTGCTGACGTTGCACGAAGGGGTGGTCTATTACACGACCAACCTGGGCGCCGTCGGCGCGGTGTCTGCCCGCGATGGCCGCCTGCGCTGGGCCACGGTCTATCCCCGCGCCAAGAAGGCCAACCCCGACGGCCAGGACCGCCGCACGGCGCATTTTTATCGCGACTTGAATCCGTGCGTTTACGATCGCGGCCGGTTGCTCGTGGCGCCGGGAGACTGCGAGTCGATCTTCGCGCTCGACGCCGCCACGGGGCAGCGGCTGTGGACCACCCAGCTGCCCGAAGACGCCGTGCACCTGCTGGGCGTCGGCAAGGGCAACCTACTGGCCAGCGGCGACGCCTTGTGGTGGATCGACGCGCGCCAGGGCAAGGTGCTCAAGCGCTGGCCCGACACCTCGCCGCGCGGCTACGGGCGCGGCGTGCTGATGGGCGATCAGGTCGTATGGCCGACGGCCGGCGAGTTGTACATCTTCGACCAGGACGCCACGCGGCCGATGTTGCGCGACCCGATTCCGCTGGCCGAACGAGGCGCGGCTGGCGGCAACCTGTTGGCGGCCGGGTCGCGGCTGTTCATCGCGGCGCCCGACAAGATCTTTGGCTTCGTGCAACAAGGCCAGGCGTTACCTGCCGAGGCGCCCGAGACGGCGCAGGCCGCCCTGGGCAAACAGGCGCAAAAGGCCGCGGAGGTCGACGCTCGTTAATGCCGGCCCCTCAGATGCCCGGCGTGCCCACGTCGCAGTCAAGGATCGCCAGAAACTCTGACTGGAAAACCGTAAAACAACATCCGCTTGGGAACTTCCCATGTTACAAGACGACGACTTGCAGCAGGTCCAAAAGCTCAATGCCGCCTACCAGCGCATCACCGGCGAACTGGGCAAAGTGATCGTCGGCCAGCAGCAAGTGATCGAGGAACTGCTCATCTCGCTGTTCGCCCGCGGTCATTGCCTGCTGGTGGGCGTGCCGGGGTTGGCCAAAACGCTGATGATCCGCAGCCTGGCCGATTCGCTCTCGCTCAACTTCAGCCGCATTCAGTTCACGCCCGACCTGATGCCGGCCGACATCACCGGTACCGAAGTGATTCAAGAAGACCGCGCCACCGGCGCCCGCGAGTTTCGCTTTCTGCCCGGGCCGATCTTCGCCAACGTCGTGCTGGCGGATGAGATCAACCGCACGCCCCCCAAAACGCAGGCCGCCTTGCTCGAAGCCATGCAAGAGCACCAGATCACGGTGGGGGGCAAGCGGCACCGGCTCGAGCAGCCGTTCTTCGTGCTGGCCACGCAAAACCCCATCGAGCAGGAAGGCACTTACCCGCTGCCCGAGGCTCAGCTCGACCGCTTCATGTTCAATGTCTTCGTCGACTATCCCGACGAGGAAGAAGAGTTTCAGATCGTCAAGCAAACCACGGCCGACGTCAGCGTGACGCTCACGCCCACGCTCGACGCCGCCGAGATCGTGGCCCTCGGGCACATCGTCCGCAAAGTGCCGGTCGCCGACCACATCACTCGCTACGCGTTGCAATTCACCCGGCTCACGCGGCGCGAAAAGGGGGACGTGCCCGACTTCATCCAGGACTACGTCAGCTGGGGCGCCGGGCCGCGGGCCAGCCAGTTTCTGGTGCTGGGGGCCAAGGCCCGGGCCGTGCTGCACGGCCGCTACCACGTCACGGCCGACGACATTCGCGCCGTGGCCTTCCCCGTGCTCCGGCACCGCATCATGACCAACTTCAACGCCGAGGCCGAAGGCATCAAACCCGACGATATCATCCGCCGACTGATCGAACTGATCCCCGTCGACGACAGCGAGAGTGCCCGTGGAAAGCAACCGCAAATATTTAGATCCGCGGACGCTGGCTAAGCTTCAGGGCTTGGAACTCCGCGCGCGATCGGTCGTCGAAGGCTACGTGTCGGGCGTGCATCGCAGTCCGTACCACGGCTTCTCCATCGAGTTTGCCGAGCATCGCGAGTACAGCCAGGGGGACGACCTGCGCTACGTCGACTGGAAGGTCTTCGGTAAGACCGACAAGTTCTACCTCAAGCAATACGAGGAAGAGACCAACCTGGTCAGCTACCTGCTGCTCGACGCCAGCGACAGCATGCGCTACCAAAGCGCCGAGGCGCCGCTGTCGAAGCTCGATTATGCCCAGACCGTTGCCGCTTCGCTGGCCTACCTGATTCTCGAACAGCAGGACAGCGCGGGGCTGGTCACGTTCGACAAGGAGGTCCGCGCCCTGGTCCGCCCCAGCGGTAATCCTTCGCACCTCAAGCAGCTGCTGCACGTCATGCAGCACGTTCAGCCGGCCCGCAAAACCCGCATGGGCCCGATCTTTCACGATCTGGCCGAACGGCTCAAGCGTCGCGGGCTGGTCGTCATTCTCAGCGATTTGTTCGACGACGTGCCGTCGCTGCTGGCCGGACTGAAGCACTTTCGCCACCGCCGGCACGAAGTAGTGATGTTTCACGTGCTCGACCCCGCCGAACTCGAGTTTCCCTTTCGCCAGACCACGCTCTTCCGCGGGCTCGAAGAGTCGCCCGAGGTGCTGACCGATCCCCGCTCGCTACGGCAGGCGTATCTCGACGAGTTCGGCAAGTTCCTCCAGGCAGTGCGCAAGGGCTGCCGCGCGCAGCACGTCGACTACGTGCTGCTGCGCACCGACCAGTCGCTCGAGGTCGCGCTGTCGAGCTACCTGGCTTCCCGCATGAACCGCGTCAAATAGTCACGCATGGCCGCGCTCGCTTTACCGCTGGGTTTCGGATTCGCCAACCTGCTGATGCTGGGTTGGCTGGCGGCCGCCGCCGCGCCCATCCTCATCCACTTGTGGAACAAGCGGCGGTTTCGCGAAGTCTCTTGGGCGGCCATGGACTTTCTGCTGGCGGCCATGCGCAAAAACTCCAGGCGGCTGCTGGTCGAGCAGTGGCTGCTCTTGGCCGTGCGCACGTTGCTGATCGCGCTACTGGTGCTGGCCGTGGCCCAACCGTTCCTCGAACAGCTGGGCCTGGCCTTCAGCCCTGGCCAGCGTACGCTCAAGGTGCTGGTCGTCGACGGCTCATACTCAATGGCCTACAAGCCCACCGATAGCAGCCGCTTCGAACGGGCCAAAACGGTCGCCGCCCGGCTGGTCGAAGAAAGCTCGCAGGGCGATGCCTTTGCGCTGGTGCTGATGGCCGCGCCGCCGGTGAGCGTGGTTGCGTCGCCGGCCGTCGAGCCGCAGCAAGTGATCGAAGAAATCGAGAACCTCAAGCTGCTGCACGGCGGCGCCGACCTGGCCCAAACGCTGGCCCACGTCGAACGCATCGTCCAGGCCGGCAACGAGGCGGGGCTGACCCGCAAGGAAGTCTACTTTCTCACCGACCTGGGGCGCAATACCTGGCTGACCGATCCGGCAGGTGCCGAAGCGGCCGACTTTCGGCAGCGGCTGGCGCGCGTGGCTGCCGAGGCCGCGCTGGTCGTGGTCGACCTCGGTCAGGCGAATACCGAAAACCTGGCGGTCACGAACCTGAACGTCGGCGATGCGTTTGCCACCACGGCCCGCGAGGTCTCGCTTTCGGCTCAGGTTCGCAATTTCGGCGCCCAGGCAAAGAACCATCAATTGGTCGAACTCTATGCCGACGGGCGCCGCCTCAAGGAAGCTTACGTCGACGTGGCGGCCGGCGAACAAACGCCCGTTTCGTTCTCGCACCGCTTCGACACACCCGGCGACCACGTCGTCGAAGTGCGGCTCGGCTCCGACCTGTTGGAACTGGACAATCATCGCTGGACGAGCGTGCCAGTCCGCGAGCACTTGCGGGTCTTGTGCGTCGACGGCAAGCCGGCGGCGGGTTCCATGAATGGCGCGACGGCTTACCTGGCCTTGGCGCTCAATCCCGAGGCGGGCAGTTCCGCCAAGGCCGGCGTCGTCGAGCCCGAGGTCACGGCCGAAAGCGGCTTGCTCGAACGCGACCTGGGCCGCTACGACTGCATTTTCTTGTGCAACGTCGCGCAGTTCACCCCCAGCGAGGCCCGCGTGCTGGCCGGCGTGCTCGACCGCGGCGCCGGGCTCGTATTTTTCCTGGGCGACCAGGTGCTGGCCGACCGTTACAACCACGAGCTGCTGGGCCCGCCGGCGCCGCGCGTGCCGCCGGCCGCCATTGGGCAGCTTGTGTCCGAGGCTCAGTATCATTTCGACCCGCTCGGCTACCGGCACCCG
>CAZPED010000210.1:0-6498 GCA_964585335.1 uncultured Planctomycetaceae bacterium
CCAGCCAACGTTCGAAGCCCGAGCATTTCAGCAGCGGCGCCAGCGGCGATTGCACTTCGAGCAGCGCCTGGCCGCCAGCCTCGTGCACCAGCGGCACGTAGCGCACGAATTGCAACGTGTCGCCCAGTCCCTGCTCGGGGTGCACCAGCAATCGCCGGCCAGCCAGCGGAGAGCCGTCCCAAGCCGGCTGCGGAAATACCCGCTTGTTGAAGCCCTCGCATTCGAGCCGCCATTCGAATTCGCGCCAGCCCCGGTCGTACTCTCCGCGGATCAGCCAAACCAGCGCCCGGTTGCGACGCACCTCGGGATAGTTTGGTTGGATCTCGAGCGCGCGGTTGAAGGCGGCTTCGGCCTCGTCGTACTGACCGAGGTCGTAGTGAGCGACCCCTAGTTTGCAGAGCACCCCGGCATCGTTGGGCTTCAAGGCCAGCACCTGGTGGTAACTGGCGATCGCCTCGTCCAGGCGGCCCACGTCGAGCAGCACGTTGCCGCGGTTGAACAGCCCGGTGGGGTAGTCGGGCCGCAAGGCCAACGCGCGCTCGAACGCCTCGAGCGCTGGGACCGTTTGTCCCGAATCTTTCAGCGCCAGTGCGAGGTTGTTATAGAGCTCGGGCGTGGGCGGACCACAGTCGATGGCCCTTTGAAAGCTGGTCACGGCCTCGGGCAAGTGCTTGAGCGCGCGATGCAGGGCGCCCAGGTTGCTGTGGTAGGCCGGCACGTGGGGCTCGAGTTGTGTGGCGCGCGCGATGGCTTCGACGGCCGGCTGCGGACGCCCGCTTTGCCACAGGGCCAGGCCCAGCTCGTGCCATAATTCGGCGGCCTGCGGCACGTGCGCGATCAATTGCCGATAAACCGCTTCGGCTTCGGCGAACCGCCCGGTTTGCAGCAGCTGTCGGGCGTGTTGCAGCACTTCGCCGAGAGTTGGCACGCGGGCCTCCGTTCCACCCCGCAAGCGCCTCGGCGGTCTGCGGGGCAGGCGAGAATGTCGCTGATTAGAGTTGGCCAATCATGGCACCACCGGGCCGTCCGCGGGCTTGGGCATCGCCGCGATCCACTGGCGCACCAACTCGACGCCCTCGGTGTGCACCAAGCGCTTGCCGAGCTCCGGCATCATGATGCCCGCATCGGTCGATTGGATGCGGAATTGCAAGATCGACTTTTCCGGCTCGCCGGGCACGATGTCGAAGCTGCGGTCGCCCGCGCCCCGCCCGGCCGCCACCGGGGTCTTGAAAATGCCGTACTTCGTCGGGTTGGTCTGGCTGGCCAGCAAGTCGAGACCCGCATTGCGGGCGGGACCGACCGGGTTATGGCAATGTGCGCAATTGATTTCCAGCCAGGCCCTGGCACGCTCGTCGAGCGAGCCCGTCGCAGGATCGTTCCAGACGGCCAGCCGCGGCGCCTGGTCGGGCTGCGGAGCGCCGGCAAGCGCACCGACGCGCGTCCAGTGAGCCAGCTGATTCTCGGCGCCGTCGGCATAGGTGAAGTCGCGATTCAAGTGCCGGGCCTTGGGGCCTAGCGGCAGCATGTCGTCACCCTGTTTGTGGCAGCCCTTGCACTGGTTGGCGTTGGGAATGATGTAGTTGTTCGTGCGCTCGTGGCCTTCGGTGTCGATCCAGCTGACGTCGCGCGTGTCGCCGGCCACCTCGAGCATGGCCTCGGTCTGCTCGTCGTTCCAAATATACGGCAGCCCGACCCAGCCGTCGGCCTCGCGCTTGAGAATGCGGGTCTCGATCAGCTTGCGGTTTTCGCTGGGCTTGCGCGCGTCTGCCGAATAGGCAAACGTCTTGGCGATAACCGTGCCGACGGGAAAGTCGAAGGCGTCGGTGTCGCTGTACCTGGCCGACTTTCCCGAGGGCAGTTTGACGAAGCGGAACTTGTCGGCGTAATCGGTAAACAGCGGCGAGTTCAGGTCGTACGGAATGACTCCCTCGGCCGGCTCCTGTGTACTGCCGTTGCCGACGAACAGGCCATACTCGGAAAGCTTTTCGGGCGGGGCCACTTCGGCCACGGGGGCAGGCTCTCGCGTGCAGCCGGCCACAAAGCAAACACCCAGCAAGACGCCAACCACGACGCGGGCGGAGACAAACGACTTCATGAGTTACTCTGTCGCGCGATGACGCGGACCGCCAGTCGCGAACCCGTTTAGAGGACGATACAGCACGGATAAAACCGTCACGGGTGGCTCGTGCCAATGCGAGCGAGCCACCCGTGACGTGGTCCTTGGCTGAAGTTGATTATAACTGGCGGCACTACTTGACGCCCGCGATGGAAACCGGTTCGAGCTTGTGAATCTCACCCTCGTAGGGCTTCAGATCGGTGCTGATGTTGCCCGTCTTGGGAGCCAGGGGGTTGCTGATGTCCAGGCCCGCCAGGTCGAAATTCACGAACGTGGCTTCGCCGTTGTCGCGAATGCGAATTGCCAGGTCCTCGGGCAATTTGCCATCTTTCGCCTTGTGTTCGTCGATCACGCCGTCGTAGACGATGTCGGGCAGCGTGTCCTGCTTGAGCACCATCTTGAGCATTTGACCGAGCGCGCCGCCCGGCTTGCCGCCGTTGCCGGCAAACTTGTTGTTGTGCACGAAGATCGCTTCGCAGTAGGGGTCGTAGACCGGATCTTGCTTATACGGCTTTTGCGTGACCAGGTAGCTGCAGATCGACAGGCCAGCGTTCTGGTTGTTCTCGATGGTGTTGTCGAACACCTCGACGTGGCGATTGGCCAGAATCATCACGCCCGTTCCCGGCGGCACGTTAGCCACGGCGTTGCCCTTGGGGGCGAAGTTCTCGTGGTTGTTCTCGACAATCTGGTTGTTGTACACGCGGCAATGGTGGCCGATCTTCTTTTGCAGGTCGGGCAGCGAGAAGACCAGGATCCCGCCGGTGTTGTGCGTGGCGACGTTCTCATAGACGTCCGCATCCACCGAATTCTCGATTTCAATGCCGGCCACGTTGTACTCGGCCTTGTTGCGCCGCACGATGATGTTCTCCGACTGGCCGACGTAGACGCCGGCGTCCGAGGCGCCGCGGGCCACGCAGTCCTCGATCAGCACGTTCTTGCACATCACCGGGTACAGGCCGTACGCGCCGTTGGTTTCTTTCGGCTCGGCCCAGCTGGTGCGCACGCGGCGGAGCGTGATGCCGTCGCAGCCGTTGATTTTCACGGCGTCACCCTTGGCTTCTTCTACGGCCAGGTCTTCCACGATCACCTTCTCCTTGCTGGTGATCAATAGACCTTCACCGCCCGTGCCTTGCTTCTGCTGGGTGAAGATGAAGATGGTTTTGTCTTCGCCTTGGCCCTTGATCGTGATGTTGCTGACGTCGCACGACAGCGTCGAGGCGAACTCGAAGCGGCCCTCGCCGAACTCGACAGTGTCGCCAGGCTTGGCATTGATCAGTGCTTGTTGGGCCTGCTTGCGGGCATCCTCGCCGGCTTCCACCTTGGTGACTTTGCCTTTGGGCGCCCCCGGCGACGTGGGCTTGGCACAGCCGGCCACGACCAGCAGGGCACACGAGAACCCGATCAGGTTCGATCGCAAGATATGCACGGCCAACCTCCTAATGAGAAATGGATTCGGCAAGGCCCGTACTGAACGAGAAACCGCTCGCGGCCGCCTTGGGAAATGCCCGACCCTGTAGTCCGGGGCCCATTATAGCCAAGTTGAGGGACATGCAAAGCATCAGCCCGCCGCGGGCGCTGCGGGCCTGCCGCGCAGGGGTTTGCAGCGCCGGCAAACCCGCGCCAGTCCGCCCCATTTGCCGGCCGAGCGGCCGGGGTAGCGCGAATTGCCTGCCGGCAGGCGGCGGCTTATGCTGGGCGCCGCCACGCGTAGTTCGCGGCGTCTGATCCCCCCCTTTTTGATAGGAGCCCTTGAGCCCATGGCCCAGACCCGAATCGTTGCGATGTTGGTTGCCGCCGTACTGCTAACCGGAGCCCTGAGCGTGATGTCCGCCGATATCGCAAAACCCGCCGACGGCCAGGTGCTGCGGCATGTCGTGTTGTTCAAATTCAAGGACGGCACCACGCCCCAGCAAGTGGCCGAGGTGGTCGACGCGTTCAAAGCCCTGAAGAGCAAGATCGACGTGATTCAAGACTTCGAATATGGCACCGACGTCAGCGTGGAAAACAAGGCCCAGGGCTTTACCCATTGCTTCTTCGTGACGTTCAAAGACGCCCAGGCTCGCGACGCCTATTTGCCACATCCAGACCACAAGGCTTTTGGTGCGCTGGTCGGTCCGCGGCTGGACAAAGTGCTGGTGGTCGACTACTGGACGAAACGCTAAGACCCGCGAGCGAATGAGGCGATCGCTTGCAGTTGCACGGCCGGTTTCGGACGCTCTGCTTGCGCCTTCACGCAATTGCCGTGGCATTGCACAGGGGCGATTAAATCTAGTTGGTTCCGGCAATGACCCACCTGGAGCGGGGAGATGGTCATTGCCGCGGTAATTGTTCAATCCGCCTTACATGGCTGGACGAAACAGTAGCTACACGGCTCGGCAAGCGACCTTCGCCACAGGGGCAGACGGCGAACCACTTGCCCGAGCCGTTTTTCATTGCGCCTGCCCTTCCGCCCACTAGCCGGTCTCTGGCTACGGTTTCTTCAGATAGCGGTCGAACCAGGTCCAGACCGCTGGGTAGTCGTTCATGATGCCCGGCCAGTAGGTATGTCCGCCCCCTTTGTGAACGATCAGGTCGGCCGACAAACCTTCGGCGTCGTACTTCTCCTTCAACACCTTGGACTGCTGCAGCGGCACGGTCAGATCCCGGTCGCCGTGAATCAGCAGCACCGGCGGGTCGTCCTTGGTCACCTGGTAAATCGGCGAGATTTGCTTCAACTGCGTTTCGATGTCGGTCACCTTGCCCAGAATGCTGTTAAGCAAGCCGGGACGGAACTGCTCGATCGTGCGGTAACCGTTGGCCGACCCCCAATTGATCAGGTCCGTGGGCGGAAACCAGGCCACGACGGCTTGCGTGCGGCTGCTGACGCGTTCGACCGGGTCGCTCGACTTGGGATTGCCGTCGTCACCGGTCAACCCGACCATGAGCGACAAATGCCCGCCGGACGAACCGCTGGTGATTCCCAGCCGCTCGCCGTCGACCTGGTAGCGGTCGGCGTTGAGTCGTACGAAGCGGACGCTGCGGCGCACGTCGTCGACCATTTCGTTGACCAGGTAGCGTGGCGTGCTGCCGTGGCGAACGATGAACAGCGTATAGCCCCCCTGCAACAGGCCTTGTACCCAGTGTTCGCGCTCGCGGCGGCCGGCGTCCTCGCCCGGTACGTCCGACTTGCCCGATTTCCAACCGCCACTCGATACCAGGACAACGCCGATGCCCTTGGCGTTTTCGACGGGCGTGCACACGTCAAGCGTTAAGGCCAAGCCATCCTTGTGCCCGTACACAATGTCTTCGACCAGGGTCGACTTCGTCAGTGGCGGCGTTTCCTCCTCGGCCAACACCGGCACGACCAGGGCACACAACAAACAGCACAGGGAGACTCGATACGCCAGATTCATCGCGCGCAATTCCTTGATAGCAAACAGCGGGGGGAGGGCAGCTCGTCGGCGGGCCTGCCGCCGGAGCGGCAAAACCCCAGAATAGCTCGCCGCCCAGGGCGACTGCAATCGATGGGCTTCCGCTGGCCAGCCAGTTGGCAGCTTGCACTCAGGGGGTGCGAGCAGTAGCTTTGAGCGGGACCGCCCGGCCACCGCGAGCCCTTCACCCGTGCCGGCGCGGCCAAGTGCCCCTTTCCCTCTTTTCGCGGAGCACGACCATGCGCGTAGCGCACGACGCTTACCAGACGGCTGCATTTCTCCTGTTAGCTCTGTTGGGCACGGTTTGGGCCGCGGCAGCCGACGAGGTCGTGACGATCGACGCCGGACAAATCTCTGGAAAGCGGTTAGGCGACGGCGAGCAATCGGTTCGCGTGTATCAGGGAATCCCATTCGCCGCTCCGCCTGTGGGGCCGTTGCGCTGGCGCCCGCCGGCGCCGGTGGCGCACTGGCAGGGAGTTCGCCACTGCGATGCATTTGGTCCCGTGTGTCCACAGTTGCCGTACCCGGCTGGCTCGATCTACGCGCAGCCGCCGCAGCCGCAAAGCGAAGACTGCCTTTATCTGAACGTCTGGACGCCCACACGGCGCAGCGAAGCGAAGCTGCCGGTGATGGTCTGGATTCATGGCGGTGCACTGACTCGGGGAGCCGCGTCGCTGGGCGTTTACGACGGCCAGGCGCTGGCCCGGCGGGGCGTGGTGCTGGTGACGATCAACTATCGCTTGGGGCCATTCGGCTATCTGGCTCACCCGGCACTCTCGCGCGAATCGGAGCACGGCTCGTCGGGCAACTACGGCGTGCTCGACCAGATTGCCGCGCTGCAGTGGGTGCAGCGCAACATCGGGGCACTCGGTGGCGACCCGGGGCGTGTCACGATTTTCGGCGAATCGGCCGGTTCGTGGAGCGTTTGCGCGCTCGTGGCCTCGCCGCTGGCCAAGGGACTGTTTCAGCGGG
>CAZPED010000211.1:0-6494 GCA_964585335.1 uncultured Planctomycetaceae bacterium
GGAAAGCGGTGTTCGCAGAGCGGCAGCACCTGGCCGCTGACGTAAACCGGCTGGTACTTGAAGATGTACCCCCAGCGCACGTCGGCGCCATCGCCTGCCAGGTAGTACTCGTGGTAGATCTCGCGCCCATCGACCTTGGGCAGCCAGGCCGGCACGTGGCTCTCGGGAAACTGCAGCACGATGCCCGCCTTGGCCAACCGCGCGTTAAAGGCCTTCACGGCATCAACGTGCTCGGCGGCGTACGGTTGGATGGTCGTGGAACCCATGGGCTGCTGCGTCAAGGTTATCGGGCCGCCAGTGCGGCGGTATGTGTTTTCGAACTGCCGGTCAGCCCGGCTTCTTCGGCGACCAGCCGAACTTCCTCGACCAATTGCCCGGTGAAGTATTCGAGCGTTTGCTCGTGCGAGCCCCGCAGGCCCTCGGCAATCAGGTGCTGCCGCAGCGATTCGTCGCTGAGAATGCGCTCGATAGCCCGGGCCAGGCCGACCGAATCGCGCGGTTCGACCAGCAAACCGGTGCGGCCATCGTCGACCGACGAGGGAATGCCGCCTGCGCGAGTGGCCACCACGGGGCAGCCGAAACCGCGCGCTTCGACCAGCGTGCGCGGCGTGCCCTCCGACAGACTGGCCACGACAAACACGTCGGCATTGCGGTAATGGGCAAACAGCTCTTCGCCAAAATCAATCGTGCCGGCCAGCGTAATGTCGCTGCGATAAGGGCTGCGGGTGATCTGGTCGCGAATCATCGCCTCGGCTCCCGTGGCCCGATCGCTGGCCCCCACCAGCATCAGTTTCAGCGGGCGGTGCTTGCGCAGCATCTCGAAGGCTTCGAGCAGGTAGCCGACCCCTTTTTCGGGCCGCAGGTAGGCGACCGAGAGGATCGTCGGCGGGTTGTTGAGGGCCGTGTTAGGTCGGGGCTGCATTTCGCTGGCATAGATGCAGCTCGATACCACGACCCGGCCTTTCTGACAGCCCAGCAGGTCCCACATTTCGCGTCCGTTCGAGGCCACGCGCGTGTGGGGCTCCTTGACCATCCGCCGCATCACCCGGCACGTGTGCCGGGCATAGCCCAGGGCCAGCCGCTTCATCACGCCCCGGTAGTCACTCGACGCCGCGATGACGTTTACCGGATTGCCGGCAATGTGCATGACCTTGGGAGTGCCCAGGCCTTGCAGCGTAAGCGGAATCTGGAACGGCACGCGCATGAACAGCACGTCGACGCTCTTGGCAAACTGCTTGGCCACCTTGCGCGTGGGCCAGAAGTATTTTTGCGAGCGGATCACGGTCTCGAGCGGCGGCAAGTCCACGATATCCTCCGGCGGAAAATCTACCGGGTGATTCATCTTCGACTTGTCGAGATGTTCGAGCACCGGCACGCACAGCTTGGCGCCGGGGACCATCGAGCGCATGACGTCCACCAGGCGGCCCATGGAGTGGTTCATCCACAGCCGACCGTCGACGTCGCGGGCGCCGCTCAGGCAGGAAATAATTCCCAGCCGGAAATTGTGTTGGCCGTTGCTCATGGCGAAGTGGGCTTTAGTGCGCGGCGCCGTTCGTGCTGACCGCGTTCTTCTTGTGAACGATGTAATCGCCCACTTGCAGGTATTCGAGACCCGAGTCGCGCAGCACGCCGATGGCTTCCTCGGGCGTGCGGACGATCGGGTAGCCGTGCAGGTTGAACGAGGTGTTGAGGATGATGCCGCCGCCGGTGCGCCGCTCGAACGCCGATATGATCTCGTGCATCGCTGGGTTCTGCTCGCGCGAAAGGATTTGCGCCCGGCAAGTCAGGTCGGCGTTGTGCACGGCCGCGATCAAGTCGCGGAAGTTCTCGCGCGTGTCGAAGGTCATCATCATGAACGGGCTGCGCAGGTGCTTGGGGTTCTGAATGTAGTCGTGCTGACGCTCCTCTTTGACCATGGGAGCAAACGGCATCCAGAAGTCGCGTTTCTTGACCATGCGGTTGATCACCCGCACGACGTCCTGCGACTTGGGGTCGGCCAGAATCGACCGGTTGCCCAGAGCCCTAGCGCCGAACTCCATTGGTCCGGCACAGCGGGCCAGCGGATGTCCGGCGGCCAGAATGGCGGCCACGGCGTCGGCAATGTCGTCGGGCCGCTCGTAGTGGAAGCCGCTTTTTTTCACCGCGGCCAGCGTTTCGGCCTCTTGCGGCGCGTCGGCCAGGTAGAAGTTTTTGAGCGGCGTGACTTTGTCGTCGCCAAACTGTCTGGCCGCTTCGAGGTAGAACGCGCCGATCGACAGCGTTTCGTCGCCGCACGAGGGGAACGCCTCGAACAGTTCGACCTCGGGCAGCTCGGAAATCCGCTTGTTGGCCTTGACGTTCATGAACACGCCGCCGGCGCCCACCACCTTGCCCACGCCGGTTTTGCGGACGGCCGCTTGCGTCCAGTCGCACAGCAGGTCTTCGG
The DNA here is from genome assembly GCA_964585335.1 of uncultured Planctomycetaceae bacterium. Taxonomy (GTDB): domain Bacteria; phylum Planctomycetota; class Planctomycetia; order Pirellulales; family PALSA-1355; genus CAZPED01. Next base: position 2,426 of record CAZPED010000211.1, read on the forward strand.
TGAACTTTTGCAGCCCGGCGCAGATGTAGTCGAAACGCATGCCCTGCATGTCGCGAATCATGCGGTCGTGCAGGTGATTGGTGTTGCGGCCGCCGTTCTCGAAGGCCAGGCCGTCCGGCCGCAAGTGCAAGTAGCGATGGAACAGCTTGGCGCTCTGCTCGGCGGCGCTGTCCGAGGCGTAGGGGCCCATGCCCATCAGTTTGTATTCGTGTTCGAGCGGCACGAAGCCCATCTCGAAGGTGACCCAGCTGTAGATCTGGCCGATCGAGTTGCCCACCGGCGTCGTCGACACCAGCTCGCAATGCTTGCCGTCCCATACGCGCACCGTGGCGCTCAGGTTGTCGCCGGCGCCGTCGCAGGTCAGCACCAGGTATTTGTCTTTGGGCGATTGCCGCAGCCCGTAGTACGCCGTGGCGGCGTGGGTCAGGTGATGGTCGTGGTGCGAGACCTTGTTCTTGAACCCGGCCTCGTCGACGAGCTGCTGCAGCGTGCTCTGGCCGTAGTTCGGGTTGGCATTCATCACCAGCGGCATCAGCACGCGCTGCCGCAAACGGCCGTAGAGTGTCGTTTGGCGAGCGAACGAATAGATCACGTCCTCGCGGCTGTGATAGTTGCAGTAGACCTGGTTGCCACCGTAAGTGACCGACAGCACGTCAGAGGGCTTGGCGCCCACGTGGTCGAGGCAGGCTTTGACCGACAGCTTGGGAAAGCCCCAAAAATTCTTCTCGCCGCAGAGGCGCTCTTCCTGAATGGCATAGAGCAGGCCGGTCTCGTCGCCGATGCACGCGCTGGCATTGTGCCCGGCATGAAGTCCAAGAATGTAGCGTCCCAAACCGAAGTCTCCTGAAAACAAGAGTTCTCCGCCTGTTGACTGGGATGCTCCAGGCGGAGAGCGATGAATTGACGATTGTTTGTTGGTTCCGCCTTGGCGAGCAACGAGGCCCTCGGGGGACACTCTTCGGCCAAAGCGGTGAAGGTTGGCTCTTAGGTCGTAGGGCTGGGTAGCGCGGCCTGGGGCGGCGGCGACAACGACGCGGTGGATGACAGGCCAGCGGCTGTCGGCCTTCGCTTGCTGGCTGGCCGGCTGGCTTTCTCGGCCACCATGCACAGGCCGATCGACATGCCCAAAGCAATGTTAAAACTGGGCGCGTACAGCACTTCGCGCGAGAAGACCCCGCGCACCGCCCAAACCACCAGCAGCATCCGCAGCATGCTGCGGGCATAGTACAAAGGCTCGTCCTTGCCGATCTTGTGACCGTCGCGGGGCTTCCAGGTCCACAGCGTCACGAAGACCGCCACGAACGCGGCAAAACAAATCAGACCGCTGCCACCGATCACGTGCGCATAGACATTGTGCGGGTCGATATAGCCGTGCGAATGCAATACCGACGTGCGGCGCCCAATTTCGAAGGGCAACTGCTGGGGCGATACGCCCACGATCGGGTTCTCGAAGCCGATCTGAATCGCGGTCATGAAGATGATGACCCGGTAATTGTCCGAGTCATTCCCCTCGACCGTCTGCTTCAGCTTTTCGTCGAGCACGTGGGTGCTGCCGAATTGCATAATCCAGAATGCCACGGCCGCGGCGATGGCTCCCACCAACAGCATGCCGCGCCCGCGCCGATTCCAAAACAACATGCCGCCGATCAGCACGGCGCCCAGGTAACCCGAACGATTACCGCTCATGAACGTGGCGGCGAGCGTCGGCAGCGTGCAGAGGATCAAGGCCGCGCGAACGGCGAACGGGGTTTTAGGCATGGTCAGATAAATGAACCCTGCCATCAGCAGCGCCGGCAGCGAAAACAACGAGTAGGAATTCTTGTTGGCGCCCTGGATCGCGTCGACGCCGAGGTTGGTCGATTCCTCCTGCAACCCGCGGGCGGCCAGCAGGGCCACGGCCAGGCTCAAGCCCAGGGCACCGGCGACGAAGTCGCCCCGACGGCGGACCAGTAGCGCGCAGGTGATGATCGTGATCGTGGCGGCGCCAATCTTGAACACCTCGCCCACGGCCACGCTGCCGTTGAACACCGAGAAGATATACATCGCAGTGAACACGACCAGGGCAAACAACACGCGGACCGGAAACTCGGCCAGCCGTGCCATGAACACCAGCGGCAAGGCAGCGGCCATGGGAATCAGGTACGGATGGAGCGACACGCCCATCATCTGTGGGCGGAAGCTGGTGAACCCCGAGCCGGCCACCAGCAGGCCGATCAAAAACAGCAGCACGCCGGTGAACGACAGTCCCTCGATCCGAAATTGGCTCGTGGCGCGACTGGACGCTTGTGGCGTCAGTAGCGGGCTCAGGGGCAAGGCAGACTGGGTGCTCATCGATCAATCTCGGCCGCGCGCGGCTACCCCCACGGGCAGGGTGCGGGGCGACAAGCCCCATTTCACCGGCGTTACCCTTATTTTAGCACTCAAGGGGCGGACGTCCGGCCGTTTTGGTCGTGGTATTTCCGATACGCCCGGGCGGCCAGAAATTGGCCTACCGGACCGAGTGCCAGCAGGCCTGCCAGGGCCCGGGCGTTCCGGTTGCGTCGAACGTGCTGGGGATAGGCTGCCCGGCCGAAATCGAGGATTCGCCGTGCCCGCAGCCGTTGTCCCTTGGCCAGGGTGGCCAGCCCATGGCGGGCGATGTCGTGCTCCACGAAGGCGTCCAGCACGTCGTCGCGCGACAGCCCAATTCGCTTCAGCACGCCGCCGTCGAGCTCCAGGGTCGAAACGTATTCGTCGACCAGAAACTTCAGCGCGCTGGTGGCACTTTCCTGGGCGGCCTGATTGCTGGGATGCCAGCGGTAGGCGAACAGCCGCTGGTCGATGAAGTAGGCCATGTCGGCAACGCCCAGCACCTTCCAGTGGAACCACTTGTCGGGATTGTACAGCCGGCCACCGCCGTAGCCCTCGACGCGCTTGTACAGGTCCGTGGCGTACACCGTGGCCGCGAAGTTGAACGGATTTTTCATCTGGCCCAAGCAGCGCTTGAGCAGCTCGGCGGCGGGCACACCGTAGACAGGCGCCCCCACGACCGCTTCGAGCTCAGGCTGGCGGTCGGCTTGGGTCCACAGGCCCGCATCGGGGCCGGTTTGACCCGTTACCCGATCGTCCGGATCGATCACGTCCCAGCTGGCGCTGGCAATGGCCCCCCGGCCCGATTCGCCCAAGTGTTCGAAGAACCGCCGGTAGGTCGACAGCGCTCGGGGGCGCATCAGGTCGTCGCTCGACAGCATGATCATCAGCTCGCCGCCCGCCCATTGGGCCGAGCGATCGAGGTTGCCGCCAAAGCCCACGTTGCACGCGTTGACGTGCACGTGAATGCGGGGGTCGTTGAACTCTTCCACGACCGCCACCGAACGGTCGGTGCTGGCGTTGTCCGAGATCAGAATCTCGAAATCCTGGTCGTCCTGGTCGATCACGCTCTGAATCGTGCGACCCAGGTAGCGCTCGTAGTTGTAGTTCGGTATGCAGATCGAAAATTTCACGGCGCTAGCTGACATTACGAGGTGTGAAGGGCCACGGAAGGCGCCGGACGCGGGGCCGCGCCGAGCCGTAGCGCCATGGACTGTTCGTAAACTCGAAGCATGCCCGCGGTCGTGGCCACGAGCGAGTAGTGCTCTTCCACCCGCCGCCGTCCGGCCTGGCCATATTGGGTCCGCAACGATTCACTGCGCGCCAGCCGCCCGATGCAGGCGGCCAGGTCGCGAGGATCATCGCAACGGGCCAGCAGACCGGTCTGCTCGTGCTGAATGATTTCGCCCACGCCGCCCCCGCGCACGCCCACGGTCGGCAGCCCGGCGGCCATCGCTTCGACGATTACCCGGCCGAACGACTCGTTATCCGCCGGATGCACGAGCACGTCGATCTGTTCCATGATCTCGGCCGGGTTGCCGACGTGGCCCGGAAAGCGGAACCGCTGGCCCAGTCCGGCGCGGGCAATCTGGGCGTGCAGTTGCTCGATGTAGGCGTCGGCCGGCTGTGTGCCGCCTGCCGAAGGATCGTGCCCGTAGATACTCCACTCGATGGGCAGCGCCGGATCGACCAGTGCCGCGGCCTCGATCAGCAGACCATT
>CAZPED010000212.1:0-6492 GCA_964585335.1 uncultured Planctomycetaceae bacterium
GCGTGCTGGCGGCTGGCGCCACGCTGATTGGCGTCAACAACCGCGATTTGCGGAGCTTCGTGACCGACCTGGACCACACCCTGCGGCTGCGCGACCAGGTGCCCGACGAGTGCCTGCTGGTCAGCGAAAGCGGCATTCGCACGCGGGCCGACGTCGAGCGGCTGAGCGCCGCGGGGGTTGACGCCATTCTGGTGGGCGAAACGCTGATGGCCAGCCCCGACATCGGCGCCGCGGTTGACGCGCTGCTGGGGCATCCGGGCTAGGGCCGGGCGTCGCAAACCGTTGATTCGACAGAGCTTGCCGCCGGCCTTGCTAGCTGGCCAGGTTGAAAAATCGGTCTTCAACGAGCCTGCCGGCCAAGATCGGCCGCGCCGCCGCGAATCGATTCTGGGTAGAATATTCGCTGGCCGAAAATGGGTTCCCGATCGCAGCCCCCGTTGTCAAAGGGATGCCAAAATGTTGCAACTATTCATGGACAACCCCTGGTTGGCGGTGTGTGCGTTTGCCGGCGCGGTCATCGTTGTCTGCGTCGCTATCGTGTTCATTACCGACTACCTGCGGCAGACGCACCAGGCCGAAATCGACGCCGCGCTGAAGCAGGACATGCTCAATCGCGGCATGTCGGCCGCCGACATTCGCACCGTGCTCGAAGCCACGGCCAACGGCGAGGCCAGACGGCTGGCCATGTGCAATCCCGGCGTGCGTGTCGGCCTGGGAAAGTTCCAGGTCGAAGTCGGCGCCTCGCAAATTCCCGCAGCCGGGTCGGCGCCGGCATCGCCCTAGGCCGGTCGCGTCAGGTGCTGCGTGAATTCGTCGCGGTAACTGGCTGCGTCGAGCGTAGACATGTGTCCGCCGGCAGTTATCCAGTCGCGCTGCGGCCGGACCTTGGCATTTTGCCTTAGTGCGGGCTGTGGCGGGGCGATCTATACTAGAGGTTTACCGACCCCCAGGCCCAGGCTTTGCCGTGCTCGTTGAGAGCCGGCGTTATCGGTCATGCCCAGTACCGTGTCGTCCATCGCCACCATTGTTCGTTCGCTGGTTTCGCTCGCGCTACTGGGCCTGCTGGGGGCCGGTGGCTGGTTCGGCTACCGGATTTACGACGAGCGTGCGCGCATCGAGCGCGACCTCCAGGCGGCCACCGCCGAGCTGGCCACGGCCAAGGAAGAAGTCGCCCGGCTGGCCAAGGAGAACGAACGGCTCGACCTGGCGCTGCGGCTGCTGAAGGTCGATCATCGCGTGGCCGAAATTCGCGTGCTCGAACAGCGCGACGGCCAGGAGCATCCCCAAACACGCTTCCAATTCGTCGAGCTGGGCAAAGACGGCAGCCCGCTCGAATCGAAGGAGTTCACCGTCGAAGGGGACACGGTCTACCTCGACGCCTGGGTGATCAAGTACGACGACTCGCTGATCGAGGGGAGCGACCCGCTGCGCTCGACATCGGTCTGCCTGTTCCGCCGAATCTTCGGCGAGTACCAGGAGCCCAGCCAGGGCTTTGCCCTCGACGCCAGCGGCTCGCGGCCCGCCGTCTACAGCCAGGGAGCCGAGCTCTCGCCAGTCGAGCGCGACATCTGGGCTAATTTCTGGGAGTACGCCAACAGCCCCGCCAAGCGCCGAAAGGCCGGCGTGCGGGCCGCACACGGCGAAGCCCCCTCGATTCGTCTCGAACCCGACAAGCGCTACCGCGTCGAGCTGCGTTCCTCGGGCGGACTGTCGATCGTGGCCGAAGATGCCCCCGGCGGCCCAACCTCGTAAGACTCTGCGACACTTGCGGCGCGGTCACTGCGACTTCTGATCCGCGATTACCAGCCTGGCGAGCCGCCGGCCGGTCACACTCAGGGGCATCGAGCCCAGCTCTGCCGCGTCGACCCAGCGCCATTGCCCTTCGGGAAGCACGCGCTTGCTCGTAGCCGCCAGGTAGCAGTCGAGCGTAATGCGATAGCGGGTAACCGTGTGCCGCAGCGTGGTCAGCAAGCGCGGTGCGCGGACCGCCAGTCCCGAGATTTCGCGAGTCTTGCGCACCAGCTCGTGGCCGGTTAGCTCGGCCGCGGGCGATTCGACGGCAAACCGCACGAAATCCCACAGCCCGGCCCAGCGCTCGCCGCGTTGGCAGCGGCGCACGAGCACGCGATCACCGTTTTGCACGACCACGGCCGCCTCGCGAATGTTCAGACTGGCGGGCTTCGGCTTGGGCCGGGGCACTTCCTCCTGACAGCCGGCCTGGAACGCACCGCACCAGGGCCGCAGCGGACATTCACCGCAGCGCGGCGCGCGAGGCGTGCAGAGCAGGCTGCCCACTTCCATGAGCGCCTGATTGAACGCGCCCACGCGGCGCGACGGCAACAGGTCCTCGGCCAGTTGCCACAAGCTGTGCTGACCGGCCGACGAGTAGGGGTCGCCGCGAAAGGCCAGCAACCGGCAATAGAGCCGGAGCGTGTTGGCTTCGAGAATCGGCGCTGGCCGGTCGTAGGCAATCGAGACGATCGCGCCGGCCGTGTAGCGGCCAATGCCCGGCAGCGCGCGCACCGCTTCGAGCGTGCGCGGAAACTGGCCGGCGTGCTCGTCGCGAATCACCCGCGCGGCGTGGTGCAGTTGCCGGGCCCGGCGGTAGTAGCCCAGCCCCTCCCACAGTCGCAGCACCTGGTGCTCGTCGGCGTCGGCCAGCGCTTGCAGATTCGGCAGCGCGGTCAGGAATCGCTCGAAGTACGGCACCACCGTGGCAACCTGCGTCTGCTGCAGCATGATCTCGCTGATCCAGACGTGGTAGGGATCGCGCGTCCGCCGCCAGGGTAAATCGCGCTGATGGCGGTCGAACCACTTGAGCAGCTGGCCGGCCAAATTTCGCCAACGGGCAGGCCGACGACTGGCAGACGCCTTGCGCGTCGAAGACTTGCGGGCGGTGGGCATCCTGCGCGCCAAATACTAGACGAGGGGTGCTGCCGACGAGCGACTCCAGAGACGATGTGCCGCGATTCTAGGCCGCTGGCACGTTGCCAACAAGCCGTGGACGCCACGCCCCCGCCACAGCGGTGGACGCGCACCGTGGGTTGCATTAGGCTGGCTACCTGCCACAGGCCATCCCGTTCGAACTCTCAGCCACGCCCGCGAGGCCCCTTTGTCCGCCAAACGACCCGGTCGCCCAAAGAAACCGTCTTCCCGAAACAAGCAGGGGGGCTCCGCCGCTCGGCCCAGTTCGACGGTTGGCCTGCGCAAGGCGCCCGGTCACGATGCCTGGGAACTGGTCCATCCGCGCTGCGCGCGCGATCGGCAGGAAGACCTGGAAGAAGTGCGCAAGATGATCGACGCCGGCGAGCTCGACATCGCGATCGACGAATGCCGCTGGCTGCTGCAAGGCTGCAGCGACTGCATCGACGCGCATCGGCTGCTGGGCGAAATCGCGCTGAGCGAAAATGATTTGCCGCTGGCGCGCGGCCACTTTGGCTTTGCGTTTCGTCTCGGACAATTGGCGCTCGAACGGGCTGGCGTGCGCGGGCCTTTGCCCTATAGCTTGCCCGCCAACCAGGGCTTTCACGAGTCGGCCAAAGGACTCGCCTGGTGCCTCAAGCAGCTGGGCAAGCCCGAAATGGCACGCGAAGCCGCCCAGCTGGCGCTCGACTGCGACGCCAGCGATCCCCTGGGCCTGGCCAAGCTGCTGGCCAGTTGAGCGCGCGCTTCGGCCGGCCCGCGCGGGTTCAACCGTTACGGGGTCGGTTTCTTCTCGGGCACCACCAGGTCGCGCGTGCCCGACTTGAAGTAGGGCGCCTGGCCGGTGAATTCCACCTTGGCGCCGGCCTCTTCGGTCTTGAGCAACTTGGCGAACAAGTCGGCCGATGCGGGCGCCTTGAGCTGTTCGACGGCTTCGGTCCATTGCCGCTGCCCTGGTTTGGCGTCGGTCGTGCGAATCAGGTGCAGGCCAAACGGCGTGATCACGGGCTGGCTGATTTCGTCTTTTTCCAGGCCGAAGGCGGTCTTGGCAAATTCATCCTGCATCATGCCGTAGCGCGTGAAGTAGCCGACGTCGCCGCCTTGCTCGCGGCTGGGGCCGACCGAGTATTTCTTGGCCGCGTCCTCGAAGCTGATCTTTCCTTCCAGGATGGCGCTGCGCAGCGCCGTGGCCCGCTGCTGCACTTCGGCCTCCGATTCATTAAACCGATCAGGCCGCAGCAGGATGTGGCTGGCGCGGAGCTCCGTGCCGTCAAACTCCCGGTGGTGATCGCGAAAGTATCCTTCCAGGGCCTCGCCCAGATGCTGGTCCAAATACTTCTGCGAGCCGAGCTGATAGGCCATGTCGTACTTGAGCGTGTCGACCGTGAATTGCCCCCGCTCGGCGAAGCGTTCCAGCGACATGCCGCGGGCGTTGGCCTGATTGCGAAACTTGTTGAGCTCCTTGTCGATCTCGGCGTCGGTGACGTACTTGCCGTCACGCAGGAACGCAATCGCCAGAATTCGCCGCTCGATGAGCTGGCGCAGTGCCTCGGCGCGAGCCCGGTCCAACACTCGAGGGTCGAGCTTACGCTGTCGCTGGGCGGTCGCCATCATGTTGTCGATTTCCGCGATGTAGATCGGCTGACCATTCACCGTGGCAGCGGTGGGAAACTCCTTGGACTCTACTTTGTTTTCGTCGGCCGCCGCCGCCCGGCGCGCCGTCAGCGTCAACAGCAGGAGCAAACAGGGCAACCAATACCAGCGGCTCGTCATGGCGGATCAGGCTCTTCTCGATGGCGGGGAGAAACAATTTGCAAACTGGCGCCGACCGCGCCCGCTTACGGCAACTTCAAATCGTGCAGCTCGTAATCCAGCGGAATTTCCAGCACGATGATCGGCGTCCGGTAGACAAACGTCAGCTTCTGGGGCGACTCTTTCAAGTCGAAGTAATAGTTGACGCCAAATTCTTCACTGCTTTGCAGCGTTTGCTCGATGCCGCCCGGAGTAACCCGCTGCTGGTCGGCGTCCTCGAAATAAGCCTCGTTGTCGAAGGCCCAGCTGCGGTGCGATTCGAGCGCCGCGGCCGGGGCATCGACCTTCACGCGGACTGCCACCTCCCAGGCTTCGTTATTGCGCCGCACGTGGTCGACCACCACGATCGTCGAGGCCTTGCGCTGCTCCACCCGCCGGGCCGGCACGTTCTTGGCCGCCACGGTCAGCCCCGAAAACCGGAAACTCTCGGCCGGGCCCGGCACCAGCGCCACGATCCGCCCCTTGAGCTGCTTGATCGACTCCACCTGCCGCTCGGGCAACGACAGTGGCAGCTCCAGCTCAGCGGCAGAAACGCCCTCGCGCACGGCGGCCTCGGGCTCGCCCCCCGCGCCGCCAACCTGAACCGCCTTGCCACTACTGTCCGTGGCGCTCACCTGCGCCAGCGGTTGCAAAATGGCAAACGGCTGCAGCCGCGGCTCCCAGGTGACTTCCATGAACAGCTTGAGCGATTGCTGCGTCGGATTGCGCAGGTCGCGCACCGCCTCGAATCGCACCGGCTCGATGCGAAACGGCCCGCCGTAGAACGCCTGTGCTTTGCGGGCCAGCACGTTTTCCGGCCGATTGATGATGTAGCCGCCGCGCTTGCCGGCAAAGCCGTATAGCGTCAGCTTGCCCTGGTCGAGCACTTCATCGAGCGCCCGCCAGAAGGGCACTTTGTCTAAATCCAGCGTCAGCTTGACGTCGCCGCGGCTTTCGCCAAAGTCTTCGCGATAGTCGACCAGCGTGTTGAGCGTCTGACGGCCGAACTCCTCGATCACTTTTTCCAGCGAAAGGTCCCGTCCCTTGAGCGTGACGGTGGTCGACTCGGCGGCCGCTAGCGCCCGGCTGCGCAGCAGCTTCTGCTGGATGCGGGCCACGCGCGTGGCCACTTCGGCCGGCGTGCGCTCGGTGATCTCGGGCAGCAGCGGCAGGATCTCGCTACCCCCTTCGAGCAATTGCCGCTCGGCGTCGTCGCGCTCACTCAGCTGCGCGGCATCAAGCGCGCGCACCAGCCGGGCCACTTTGTCGGCCAGCTCGGCCGCGGGGGCCGGAGCGTCGGGCGCGGCCAGCAACAGCGTCGCGTAAAGCACCAGGCTGATCACGTGCGGCCTCGCTGAGAAGTTGTTTCCAAGAAGTGCCCGGCGCCGGCGATCGCGCGCCGGATCGCGCCCCTAACACGAATTCTAAAGCACAGGGCGTATAGCCGCCAGCAAACCGCCGCTCGGCGCCTCCGGGGTGCCCGGCGGTCACACTTCGGCGGTTTTCACCCTTGCATTCCGCACCGCTGGCGCCGCCGGACCAGCCGGCCGTTTTCGACCTAGACTTTCTAGTGACACCTGGACGAGCACCCTGAACTATTGCGCGGGACGACCGACCGTGATACGCACCCTGACCGCTTGCTGGTTAGCGCTGGCCTGTTGCACCGCCACAACCTGGGCAGACAACCATCCGCCGCGGCTGACCATGCTGGTCGACATCGGCGGCCGCGAGATCGAAGGCATGCCGTTGGCCTGGTCGCAAAGCCAGGTGTACCTGCTG
>CAZPED010000213.1:0-6480 GCA_964585335.1 uncultured Planctomycetaceae bacterium
GCGGCAACTGGCGTCAGGACGCTGGCAGCCCGGTCGACGTCGCGGCCATGACTGCGGGTCTTGCGCAACTGGCTCTGGATGAACGCTTCGTACTCGACCGGCCGGCCATGGGTCAGCGGCGGAGTGGCCGGGTGCGAGTCAGTGGCCGGCGTGTGCGTTGCCATGGTACTGCGCAGCGAACCGGGAACCTGGGAAGCGCGTGATCACTACCACTAGTATAGCCGGTCGGGAAGCGTGGTGACGGCGCGCGTCGAAGCGGCAAGTCTCCTAGCCTGCCGGCCCGACAACCACGAGGTGCCGTCAAACGGGGGCGATTACCGCTTGTTGGCCGGGGCCGAGGACTTTACCGGCGAATCGACAACGACCCCCATGCTTTCCAGGGCCTTGAGCGCGGCATGGCGGACCGTTTCGTCGCTGTCGTGGGCCGCTGCCTTGAGGGCCGCTTCGGCAGCCGAGCGAGCCACCTTGCCCAATCGGCCCAGAGCCTCGGCCGAGCCACGGCGAACCGCCGGATTCTCTTGCTTCAGTCCCTGCACGAGCACGGCAGTGGTAATCGAGGCCACCTGTTCGGGGCGCGCCGAAACGTGAACCAGGGCCCAAGCGCTGGCCACCCGCAAGACTGGGTCTTTCGCTTCCAGCGTCTTGCGCAATTGCGGTGCTGCGCTGGCGCCAGCCTCGCCCAGCGAGCCCAGGGCATAGGCGGCCACGGCGGCGACCCGTGGGTCGGCATCGCCCAGCTGCTTCAAGATTTCGGCCTTGGCCCCGGCGGCTTCGGGGCCCAGTTCGGCCAGGGCGAACAACACTTCACGGCGCACTTCGGCATCCTGATCGGCCAGGGCATGCGTCAGGGCCGCGGCGGCCGTCTTGCCGGCCTTGGGACCAAGCCGTCCGATGAGCAAGGCCGCGCGGCCACGCACTTCAGGGCGCTTGAGTGCTTCGATCAGGGCCGGCAGGCCCTGGTCGCCCAGCGTTGCCGCGGCGGATACCGCCTCTTGCACGGCCTCGGGAGTGCCGTCGGCCATCAGGCTGCTGAGCACGGGCACGACCTTGGCCGGATCGGGCTCCAGTTCCAACAAGCCGCGCAATGCCGCGCCTTGGGCTTTGCTCTTGTGATCGCGAATGACAGCCGTCAGTAACTTCACGGCTTCTTGGCGGAGTTCCTCGTTGTTCGGCTCGATGTGCGCCAGTGCCCAGGCGGCCACCGTCTGCATCAACTGATCTTTCGACTCGCGGGCCTTGCGCAGCGCATCGGCCGCGCTCGCCGCCTCGGGTCCAATGCGACCCAGCGCGAACACGGCCGCGTGGCGCACCGAATCGTCCTTGTCGTTCATCTGGGCCGAAATGGCCGAGACCGCCGGCGCCGCCGGAGCGCCCATGCGGGCAAACGTCACCAGCACTTCGCGGCGTACTTCAGGCCGGGGATCCTTGAGCGCAGCCACCAGGGCCTCGACGGCTCCCTTGCCCTTTTCGCCCAGCTCGCCAAGCGCCAGAATCGCCCAGTACCTTGTTTGTTCGTTACCGAGCGCGGCGACGAGCACTGGCACTGCCGCTTCGCCCAGGTCAGTCAGCGCGTTGAGCGATTCGATCTGTACGGCCGGATCCGCGTCGCTGAGCTCCTTGGCCAAGGCATCGACCACGTTCTGCGGGGCCGGATGTATTTGATGCAAGGCCCGCACCGCCATGCGCCGTACGTTGGCGTCCGAGTCGGTGGTGGCCTTGATCAGGGCCTCGACCGCGGCGGGTTCGCCCGGACCAATCAGTTGCAAGGCATGCGCGGCGTGTGCCCGCACGGCGGCCGATTTGTCGGACAACTGGCCGACCAATGCCCCGACGGCTCCCTTGGCGGCAGGCCCCAGGTGGGCCAGCGAGTCGATGGCCGCGATCCGCGCCTTCTCGTCCTTTCCGCCCAGGGCGGCAATCAACTTGTTAACCGCCTCGGAATCGGCCGCCCACGCCAGGCAGTTACCTGCCAGCAGCAAGACCAGGGCTCCCAACGCTACCGGGCGCAAGCGTCGACGCGACGCGGCGAAAAGACGATGTTGCATTGCGAAAATCTTTGGAGACGGGGTTTTTGATGGCTGGCTGCCGGGGATAAGCAACTATTGTACCTCCCCTGGGGCCGATGTATACAATTTTGTATGCCCACAAACGATCTGCAAGCCGTTGTTTTCCGCTTGTCGGCAGCCTAAAGTCAATGAGATGTGATTCTCACCGTCGAGGAGCTGTTGCGATGCCGTTTGGCCCGCGAAAACTAAGCTGGTTCGTTGTGATCGTGGCCCTGTGCGCCCCCGTTAGCCAGGCTCAGATCGCCGGGGGCTTCGCGCCCACCGGTGGCTACTATCAACCGCCCGGTATGGGATATGGCGGTTGGGGGGGTGGTTGGGGAGGAGGCTGGGGCGACGGCTGGGGCGCCGGCTCAACGCCCATGGGCAGCTACATGGCCGGCATGGCCAGCGCCATTCGCGCGCAAGGCCAGTACAACCTCGACACGTCGGGCGCCGCCATCAATCTCGAAGAAGCCCGCAAGCGCGACATCGAGAACCGCGTCCGCTGGACCAATGCCTACTTCGAGATGCGCCGCGTCAACGAAGCCTACAACCATCCCAAAAGGTCCCCCACCTCTCCCGATACCTGGGCTCGCCTGGCGCATCAGGCCGCGCCCAACCGGCTGCCCACGAGCCTGCTCGATCCGGTGACCGGCAAGATCGACTGGCCCGCCGCGCTACTGGGCGATGACTTCAAGGCCGATCGGGAAACGCTCGATCAGTTGTTTGCCGACCGGGCCACCACGCACGGCGCGATCGGCGTCGACGGCTACGCCCGCATCAAAAAGACCACCGACGATGCGCTGTCCAAGCTTAAGAGCCGCATCCGCGAAATCGACTCGCGCAATTACCTGGAAGCCCGCAACTTCCTGAACAGCCTGGCGTACGAGGCAAACTTCGCCTCGAACGGCTGATGGCCGACTGTATCGGCTGCTTGCCAAGCGCCCGCGAATCTCCAGAGCCCTCGGCCGCCAGGCCGGGGGCTCTTTGTGTATACTGATCGCCCTACCAACCGCTCTCTCCGGGATGCCCCGCCGATGTTCAAAGCAGCGCCGATCGATATCGTCTATTTGCATCCGACCGACAATGTGTGCGTGGCGGCTCGCGACTTGCCAGCCGGCACGCGCGTCGAGGCGGGCGGCCGACGGGTCGCGCTGGCCGAACCCGTGCGGCTGGGGCACAAGATCGCACTGGAGCGCATCGCCAGCGGCGACAAGGTGGTCAAGTACGGCCAGACAATCGGCTTTGCCACCGAGGACGTCCAACCGGGCGCTTGGATTCACACCCACAACCTGGCCGCCGGCCAGTTTGCCCGCGATTACGCGGCATCGAGCCAGGTGCCAGCCGATCCGGCGCCGCTCGAGGGCCGCACCTTCCTGGGCTACAAGCGCCCCGACCGCCGTCCCGGCACGCGCAATTACATCGCCATCATTTCGACCGTGAACTGCTCGGCCACGGTGAGCAAGTACGTGGCGGCGCGATTCAACTCCGAAGCGATCAAAGCCTTTCCGAACGTCGACGGCGTGGTGGCCTTCACGCACGGCGGCGGCTGCGGCATGCAGTTCGGCGGCGAAGGGCACGCCACGCTCAACCGTGTCATGGGGGGCATGGCCCGGCATCCCAACATTGGCGGCTACGTACTCATCGGCTTGGGTTGCGAAACGGCCACGCTGGGTCACCTGGTCGCCGATCAGAAGCTCGTGCAAATCGGCGGCGGCACGATCAACCGCCCGCACGTGCTTAGCATGCAGGACGTCGGCGGCACGGCCAAAACGATTGAAGCCGCCACCGCGCTTGTGGCCGAAATGCTGCCCCGCGCCAACGACGTCCGCCGCGAGGAAGTGCCATTGTCGGAATTGATCCTGGGCACCAACTGCGGCGGTTCCGACGGCAACTCGGGCATCACGGCCAATCCGGCCCTGGGCGTGGCCAGCGATTTGCTGGTGGCCGCTGGCGGCACGGTCATCCTGGGTGAGACCACGGAGATCTATGGCGCCGAACAACTGCTCACGCGGCGAGCGCGCACGCCCGAAGTGGCGCAAAAGCTGATCGACCGCATTCGCTGGTGGGAGTGGTACACCGGTCTGTTCGGCTGCACGCCCGACAACAATCCCTCGCCGGGCAATAAAGAGGGCGGACTGACGACGATCTACGAAAAGTCGCTGGGCGCCGTGGCCAAGGCCGGCAGCACGGCCCTGGCCGAAGTCTATCACTACGCCGACCAGGTGACGGCCCGCGGCATGGTCGTCATGGACACGCCGGGTCTCGACCCGGTGAGCGTGACGGGCATCGTGGCCGGCGGCGCGCAGGTGATGGTCTTTACCACGGGGCGCGGCAGTTGCTTTGGCTGCAAGCCGACGCCGTCAATCAAGGTGTCGACGAACACGCCGATGTACGAGCGGATGATCGACGACATGGATCTCGACGCCGGCACCGTGCTGGCGGGCCGCTCGATCGACGAGGTGGGCCACGAGATCTTCGAGGAGATCATCGCCGTGGCCAGCGGCAAGCGCACCAAGAGCGAACAGCACGGCATCGGCCAGGAAGAGTTCGTGCCCTGGAACATCGGGCCGACACTGTAGCGGTGCGTCCCACCCCTTTGACGCTCGCTGGGGCATCTGATAGCCTGATCGTCTTTGAAATCCGCCCAGATTTCCCGCCTCTAACCGCACTTACAGAGAGTCGAGCAAGCTGCCATGGCACACGAAGTTACGTTGATCACCGGGGACGGCACGGGTCCGGAATTGGCCGAAGCGGCACGCCGCTGCATCGATGCCACGGGCGTCAAAATCAATTGGGACGTGCAAGAGGCCGGCGTCGACGTGATGGAACGGCTGGGCACGCCGCTGCCCGACTCGGTGATGGAAAGCGTGCGCCGCACGAAGTGCGCCTTGAAGGCCCCCATCACCACGCCCGTGGGCACGGGCTTCCGCAGCATCAACGTACACTTGCGCCAGGCCCTGGGGTTGTTTGCCTGCATTCGCCCTTGCAAGCAGTACAAGGGCGTCCGCACGTTCTTCGAGTCGGTACCGGTCGACCTGGTGATCGTGCGCGAGAATACCGAAGACTTGTACGCCGGCATCGAGTTCGAGCGCGGCAAGAGCGAGACGACCGAGCTGATCGAGTTCATCAACAAGATCTCGCCCGACCGCAAGGTAAAGACCTCGGCCAGCGAAACCGGTATTTCGATCAAGCCGATCAGCGTGCCTGGCACCGAGCGGATCGTGAAGTGCGCGTTCGACTATGCCCGTGAGAACGGCCGCAAGAAGGTCACTTGCGTGCACAAGGCCAACATCATGAAGCACACCGACGGCCTGTGGCTCGAGGTGGCGCGCAACGTGGCCAAGGGCTACAGCGACATCGAGTTCGAGGACCGCATCGTCGACAACATGTGCATGCAGCTGGTGCAAAAGCCCGAGCTGTACGACGTGATGGTGCTGCCAAACCTGTACGGCGACATCCTAAGCGACCTGGCCGCGGGCCTGGTGGGCGGTTTGGGCGTGGCCCCGGGCGCCAACATCGGCCCCAATGGCGCTGTGTTCGAAGCCACGCACGGCAGTGCCCCCAAGTACAAGGGCCAGAACAAGGTGAACCCCACCGCCCTGATCCTGTCGGGCATGCTGATGCTCAAGCACCTGGGCGAAACCGATGCCGCCACCCGGCTCGAAAACGCCGTGGCCGCCGTGATTGCCGAAGGCAAGGACGTGACCTACGACCTGAAGGCCGACCGCAACGACCCCACGGCCGTCGGTACCCGCGAAATGGCCGAAGCGATTTGCAAGAAGCTGTAGTCGACCGACCCCGCGAGATTTGCTGACCCCGACTGGCGAGCTCGGCAACGATGCTGGGTGCCACGGCTGGCTTGTCCAGCAGTGCTGAATCACGCACCACCGGATACCGCAGGACGGTCGTCGAGTCGCCGCCGAACTCCACGGATCGACCCCACGTGCCAGATCCGTCCGCATTTCGAGAATTAGTCAGCGGTCGCCGCCGCGGCCCGACAGCAACGCTTGCGCGCTTTGCGCTGCGAGCGCTCGAAACGCCCTACGCCCTGGCGATGCGTGTGCGCAACTGGCGCTACGACACCGGGCGGGCCACGATTCACCGCGCCGGTGTGCCGGTCATTAGCGTGGGCAATCTGACGTTGGGCGGCACCGGCAAAACGCCCACCGTCGAGTGGCTCGCGCGCTGGCTGCAAGCTCAAGGCCTGCGCGTAGCGCTGGTCAGCCGCGGCTACGGGGCCGCCCAAGGACATGCCAACGACGAGGCCCGCGAGCTGGCCGACAAGCTGCCCGGCGTGCCCCACGTGCTCGATGCCGATCGCGTGCGGGGTGCCGGGCGCGCCATCGCCGACCATCGCTGCCAGGTCGTGCTGCTCGACGACGGCTATCAACATCGCCGGCTGCACCGCGACCTGAACATCGTCCTGATCGAC